>JAJYVT010000045.1 GCA_021791845.1 Actinomycetes bacterium
CGCCTGCTGGCCAAGGTGGCCGCCGTCAGGCTCCGCGGCCGCGAGGCCGCCGTGGTCGTGGGTTGGGCCTTCTTGAACTGGCTGCTCGACTGCACCTGCTTCGGGTTGGCCTTCCTGGCCACGGGGTCGCACGTGCCCTGGAAGGGCCTGCTCCTCGCCTACGGGGCGGGGCAGCTGGCGGCCAACTTCCCGATCACGCCGGGTGGGCTCGGAGCCGTCGAGGGCAGCATCACGATCGCCCTGGCCTACTTCGGCGGCGGTACCACCGCCGACCTCTCAGCCGTGCTCGTCTACCGACTGATCAGCTTCTGGCTGATGCTCCTCGTCGGCTGGGGTGCCTGGGGGACCCTGGCGCTCGGCGTCCGCCGCGGGCGCTGGGCCCGGAGCGCCCGCCGGACGCCGGTCGAGCCCCACGTGATCGAGGCCGAAGAGCAGGCGATCGCCGACGACGGCTGGGACGTCCCGCCCCGTGACGAGCCCGTGAGCCGGGCCGCCGGCGGCCCGGACGCAGCCGAGCAGGGCGGGCACGGCGAGGGCGCTCCGGACGAGGACGCAGCCGAGGAGACGGGAGGGGGAGCGTAGCCATGAAGCAGCGGAGCGGAGGGCGAGCGGTGGCTCGCGTCGAGGTCCGGGGGACTGTCCGCGGCCCGAGCCGACCGGAGGAGCCGTGGTCCCGCCGCGTCCGCCTGGCCACTGCCGCCCTCGTGCTCGTGGCGGGGGCGGGGGTGTTGGGAGGGTGTGCCGCGGCTCGCAGCGAGCTCGGCACCGCCAACAGCAACTGCTACATCGGCCTGCCCGAAGGCGTCGCAGCCGTCCACCACCACGGCCGCCTCTTCGGGGTCCGGCTCGTGACGGTGGCGTCGCTCGAGCGGCGGGCGCCACTGCTCTACCGGGCGGCCCGACAGGCTCCCGGCCCGAAAGCCGCTCAGGTCTGCCTCGTCGCCTTCACCGGCGCCTTCGACGCGGCCGGGGTCGAGCACCCGTTCGGCCGACCAACCGGCCATCTGGCGGTCGTGGAGCTCGAGTACCCCTCGAAGCGGTTGCTGGGCACGCTGCTCCTGCGCCATGCCCCGCTGCCCTTCGGGCATCCCCATCTCTAGGAGCCGCCGGCGATCCAAGGCGCGGGGGGCCGGGGCGCCCGTGCGCCCGTGCGCCCGTGGGCCCGTGGGCCCGTGGGCCCAAGGAGGCAGGCAGCCTCCCTCAGATGCGGCCAGGTCCTTCGCCCGGCTCGCCGCGGTCCTCGTGCCGGGGCCCGCCACCGGCTCGAGGGCCGTTCGGTCGCCGGCCGAGCCCGGCAGTGCGGCGCCAGTTCGGGCTCGGCAGGCCGCGCCGCTCGCGCCGTTCCACCCGCTCCAGCTGGCGTTCCACGTCCGCCCAGGTGAGCGGCTCGGGATCCTGGCCGCTCTCGGCGAGCCGCTCCGATCGGACCACCACCACGAAGGCGACGGCCCACAGGACGAAGATCGTGACCAGCTTGGCCGCGAACCCCGAGAGCTGCTGGTCGAGGACCGGCGACAGCCCGAGCACGTGGTGCCGGTGGGCGTAGGGCGGATAGAGCGGGTGCCGGGCGAAGATCCACACGATGGAGAGGAAGCTGGGCAGGATGGACTGGACGACGAGGTAGCCGGCCTGACCGAGGGACGACATGCGCTCGGTGCCCGGCAGCGGATTGAGCACCGGCAACCAGAGCACGATCCCGGCGCCGAGCAGCAGGAGGTCGAACACCCCGCGGACCACCGCCGAGGAAGCCTGGGCGTCGACGGCCGGCACCGTGAGCGTGCCCACGGCCACGACCGTCACGAGGATCACCGCCGGGACGGGCCGGGCGAGGGCGCGTGCCGCCGCGTCGACCGGTGCCGGACGCGTGGCCCGGGCGACGAGCGAGCGCGGCAGACCGCCGAGGAAGAGCGGGGGGAAGGCGAGCATGAAGATGAGCCGCTGGAGGACGAGCGCCAGGAGGAGCCAGTGGGCGGCGAGGTCCGCCACCGGCCAGGTGAGGGCGACCACCAGCACCCCCATCGCCCCGAGGAAGGACCACGCCTGGCGTCTCGTCACGGCGGAGCGCCGTGTCCGGATGACGACGGCGTAGGCGGCAGCCAGGAGCAGCACCGCCACCCAGGCCACCGGATGGAGGGAGAAGGCCGCCGGGCCCACCGCACCCGGGATCATCCGCAGGACCCCGCAGCCGCTTGGCCCCACCCACCCGACGGCGTCCTACGCTGGCCGCCGTGGCTTCCCCCGATCGACTCGAGCGCCTGACCGACCTCGTCCTGGTCCTGCTGCATGCGAGCACGCCGCGCACCCTGGACGAGATCGCGCACGCCGTTCCCGGCTACCCCGAGTCCCGCACGGCCCGCCGCCAGACCTTCGAGCGGGACAAGCGCATCTTGCGCGAAGAGGGGATCCCGGTCGTCACGGAGCCGGTCGAGGGGCCCGAGCAGTACGGCTACCGCATCGACCCGGGCGCCTTCTACCTGCGGGACCTCGACCTCGAGCCCGACGAGCAAGCCGCCCTACACCTGGCAGTGGCCGGCGTCCACTTGGGCGATCCTAGTGGGCGCGATGCGCTGGCCAAGCTGGGCGCCTACGGCGTGGCGGAGGCTGCGCCCATCGCCGCCTTGGCGCCGCCCGCCGGTCTCGTGGCGCTCTTTGCCGCGGTCCGCGCCCAGGCCGAGGTGCGCTTCTCCTACCGCGGCAACGAGCGGACGGTCGCCCCCGCCGTGCTCCGCTTCCACGGGGGCCGCTGGTACCTGGTGGGCTTCGACCGGGAACGGGGCGCGGCCCGGACCTTCCGGGTCGACCGGATGGACGGTCAGCCGACCGTCGGCGCCCCGGGCAGCGGGGTGGGTGCCGGCGAGACGGTGCCCGAGGACGCGCCGCTCGAGCCCTGGCGGCCGGCGGGTGACGAGGAGACCGAGTCGGTCGTCGTGCGCGTCGACGCGGTGGAGGGGCCGCGCGTCGTCGCCGAGGTCGGGGAGCAGGCGGTGGTCGAGCGCCTGCCCGATGGTGGTGCCGTGCTGCAGTTGGGGGTCGCCAACGTCGCCGTGCTGCGGTCGTGGCTTCTCGGGTTGGGGGACCATGCCGAGCTGGTGGAGCCACCGGCTGCCCGGGACGCCATCGCCGCATGGCTCTCGTCGATGCTCCGGTCCGCCGCCGGGCGGGACCCCGCAGACGGCTCCCCGGCCGGACCGGCGCCGGGTGCTGCGACCGCCGCCCCGACCACGCCTGTCCCCGGGACCGGTGGAGACCGGGGCGGCCCCGCCCCGACGCCGGAGCGGCCGGAGCCGGGCGGGGACCATCGCTCGGCCCGCACCGCCAGTGCCCGGCTCCGGCGACTGCTGGCCGTCGTCTCGTGGCTCGCCGACACCGGCGAGGCATCGGTCGCCGAGATCGCCGCCCGCTTCGACATGGCAGAGGACGACGTCGTGCGCGAGCTCGAGCTGGCGGCGTGCTGCGGGGTCCCGCCCTACACGCCCGACGCCCTGCTCGACATCGTGGTGACCGAGGAGTCGGTCCAGGCCTTCCTGCCCAAGGACATGGCTCGGCCCCGCCGCCTCACCCCGGCCGAGGGTCTCGCCCTCGCCGCCTCGGCCCGCACGATCCTCGCCGTTCCGGGCGCCGATCCCGAGGGGGCGTTGGCACGCGCCCTCGCCAAGCTGGACGCCGTGCTGGGTGACCACGGCCGGCTCGTCATCGACCTCGACGCGCCGCCGAACCTCGAGGTCGTGCGCGATGCGGTGGCGGCGGGCATGCAGGTGGAGATCGAGTACCACTCGGCCTCCACCGACGAGACAACCGTCCGGGTGGTCGAGCCTGCGGCCGTCGCCGCACTGGACGGGCACTGGTACCTGGACGCCTATTGCCACCGCGCGTGCGGGACGCGGCGGTTCCGGGTGGACCGGATCCGATCGCTGCGCACCCTCGACGAGCTCGTGGACCCGGGGCGCCGCCGGGACGCGCTGGCCGGACGGGAGGACGCCTTCGTCCCCGGGCCGGGATCGACGGCCGTCACCCTCCACCTCGACCCCGAGGCGCGCTGGCTGGTCGACACGGTGCCGGTGCTCTCCGAGCGCCCGGTCGACGGAGGGGGCCTCCAGGTCTCCCTCGCCGTGGGCGGCACCGCCTGGCTGGAGCGGCTCCTCCTCCAGATGGGGCCCGGCGCCCGCGTGGTGGCGCCGCCTGCGTTCAGGGACGTGGGGCCCGCGGCCGCCGCCCGGCTGCTCGAGCGCTACCGCTGAACGGCGAGGACCCCGGGCGCAGCGCCGCCGCCGCCGCCCGTCGCGAACGTCACGGGCTGCCCGACCCCTTCCGTGGCGGTGCTCCGGATCGCCCGCCTGACCGATCGCAACGGGAGGTACTACCTGACCGACCTGGCCGAGGAGCTCGGGGCGGTCCGCGCCCTGCGGGGCCCAGGGCCGTCGCAGGTGTCGCCAGGACGCTGGATGGGCGCCGGGTCCGACGGGCTCGGGCTGTCCGGCCCCGTCGACGCCCAGGGCTTGGCCGCCGTCCTCTCGGGATGCCATCCGCGGACCGGCCACCCGCTGCGCCGGCGGGCGGGGACGGTGGCAGGCTACGACCTCGTCTTCGCCGCGCCGAAGTCCGTGAGCGTCCTCTACGGCCTCGGTGGTGAGACCGCTGCCGCTGCCGCGCTGGACGCGCACCGTGCCGCCGTCGAGGCCGCCGTCGACTACGTCGCCACCCGGGCGGCCGCCGTTCGCGTCGGCTCAGGGGAGGACCGACGGCCCCGGCCGCTGCGCGGGCTGGCCGCCGCCTGCTTCGACCACGGCGTCAGCCGTTCGCTCGACCCGCACCTGCACACCCACGTCGTGCTGGCGAACATGGGACAGGACGGCGTCGGGTGGTGGCGGGCGCTCGACGGTCGGGGCCTCGATGCCCACGCCCGAGCGGCGGGGGCGCTCTACGACGCCCACCTTCGCCACGCGCTGGGGGAGCGCACCGGCGCACGCTGGACGCGGCGGCAGAGCGGAACCTACGAGCTCGCGTCGGTGGACCCGCTCGTGATCGGCGCCCTCTCGGGGCGCTCGGCCGAGATCCGCCAGCATCTTCACCGCCGGCTGGCGACGGCGGGGCCCGAGGGCGCGGAGCCCACGCCGTCGTCCCTGGCCCGCTCGGTGGCGTGGGCGGCCACCCGCGAGGAGAAGGGTGCGCCGGCAGAACGGACACCGCTCCTGCTCCGGCGACGCTGGGAGCGCGTTGCCGCCGACGTCGGATGGGAGCGGGCGGATCTCTCCCGGGCGCTGGCAACGTTGGGCCCTCCGCACTCTCGCGCCGTCGTCGACGAGCACCGGTTCGCGGCCGCGCTTCACCAGGGCACACTGCACGCGGGTGCGGCGCGCCGGGACGTGGTGGCAGCGTGGGCGGATGCCGTCGTGGCGGGCGCGCCCGCCGGCGACGTGGAGCGTTGCGTCGACGGTCTCGCCCGCTGGGAAGGCGCGGTGGGCGTCGGCGAGCCGGCACGGAGCCGGTCCGAGGTGATGGCGTCACCGCGGTCGGTGCACCTGCTCGGGCCGCGCCCGGCCGTTCCAGCGGCGCTGGTCGTCTGGCAGGCTGCGGCGCAGGAGGTGGACCGTGCTCCGGTACACCGAGGCGCGCTCGCCGGGCTCGCGCCCGATGACGACCGAACGACCCGGCGGGAGGCCCTGGCGAGCCTTCCCGTGAGCCAGCTGGCGGCGCGCATCGAGCTGGAGCGGGTGGTTGCCGATGCCCGTCGCCGGCTCGGCCTGGACCGGTCACCCCTGCGGCGTGAGACCGGGCGCACGCTGGAGCGCGGCTGATCCCGCCGGCTGGTGCGTGCGGTCGTCCACCCATCACCGTGCGATCGCCGACGACTATCACCCCCGCCCCCAGCCACCCGGCGGTGGCCAGGACCGCCCGGCGGCGGCGGAGGGCGGCGGCCACCGGTCCCGGCTTCGGTCGAGCCCCCGCGCCTCGCACCACGGCCACGAGGCGTGGGCGGGCGTGAGCCGCACCCAACCCATGCGGTTGCGGGCGTCGACGGTCAGCGCACAGCCGTCCACGCCGCGGGCGATGACGTCGACGGGCAGCCGCCGTCGCAGCACGACGGAGTCGTTCGTCGAAACCTGGCGCCCGCCGAGACCGCGGGTCTGGCCGACGGCACGGCTGCGGACCTCGTGGTCACCGCTCAGCGCCGACAGCGCGTCGAGCGTGCGCATGTCGGCGATGCCGCCGAGCACGACCGAGGTGCCGAAGAGGGACACGAAGGCGTCGGCCTGCGACCCCCACCGGGCGCGGGCCTGCGAGAGATCCTGGAGGCACGCCAGCGTGAGCAGACCCTGCCCCGCACCCTCGCTGACGATCGCCGGCAGGTCCGGCAGCGGGGCGATGTTGGCTGCCTCGTCGAGAGCGAACAGCACGGGTGGTTGCCGGCGAGTGCTGTCGCGCGCCCGTTGGTAGGCGGCATCGCGGACCTGCGCCAGCATTCCCACCACCAGCGGCGCCAGCGCCTGCTGGTGGGCACCGGGCGAGCACACGTAGAGGGTGTCCCGGCCGGCGCAGAAGTGCGCGGGGTCGAGGAACGGCGGCTCGGTGCTGGCGAGCGCCGCGGTCGACCGATAGGCGCTGAGCACGCCAGAGGCGGTCGACCAGATCCCCGACTGCTCACGGTCGTCGGTCGTGAGGATGCCGGCCAGCACGTCGGCGGCGATGGCGCGTGACGGGTCATCGGACGCGGCGAGCACGTCGAGCGCCCGTGCCCCGTCGTGGCGGTCCACCCAGCGCAAGACCGTGCGCATCGGAACTGCATCGAGCGCAGCCGCGTGCAGGAGCGGTGCCAGGAGCGCTGACGCCCGCTCCGCCCAGTGCCCCTCCGGCCCGGCTCCGACCATGCCGTCGGTCCGACCGCGCGCGGTGCGGACCATGGCGTCGGCGGTCCGCAGGGCGTCGTCCCACTGTGCGGAGGCGGCCACCGGTGACCAGCCGATGCGGTGGACGCCCTCTGGAACGTCGACCGACCCGCTCGGGTCGAACAGCATGCACCACCCCGCACGCGATCGCTCTCCGAGCGTCTGGTGCAGCACGTCGGCCTTGGTGGAGGTCGACAGGACCGGGCCGGGAGCGACGAGCACGTTGGGCACGATGATCGACGACGTCTTGCCCGACCGTGACGGGCCGAGCACGAGCGTCGACCGCTCGCGCCCCGACCATGCCCGTCCGGCACCGGTCGAGCCGAGGTAGACGCCGTTGCCGCCGCCGTCCGGGCCTCTCGCTTCGGCGTTCGCCAGGTCGAGCGCGGTTCGTGCACCGCTCGCGCCCGGCCCGGGCGCGAGCGGTGGGAGCGGTCGAAACGGTCGAGCGCGGGCGCTCGCGCGCACGGGAACGGTCGCTGCTGGCTGCGGCCGGGCCAGCGGGAGCGGGTGGCCGCGGCGCGCAGCGCGACCAACTGGACGCGATGGCCGGTCGTCGCGTGTGCGCACGTGCGCGTGCTCCGATCAGCGCGCGACGCGCTCGCGAGTGACCAAGGTGCGCGCGTCTCCGGCGGCGCGCGCCTCGAGAGCGCGCGACCCGAGCACCGGAGCACGAAAGTCGCAAACATCAACGGGCCCAACGGATCTCTGACGGCGGTAGGTCATCGACGTCCGCGAGCGCGCGGATGCTGATCTGTGATGCGCGCAACGGGTCCGCGTGCAGCGCGTGGCGCGCGCGTCTCTATGCTTGACCCAGGGACCAAAATCCCTGGAGAATAGAGAGAATCCGATACACGGTGGACAAGCACTCGATGCTGCGTGTGCATGAAGACGATCTGAACGGTGCTCGGAGTGCATCGAACAGAACGGTCGCCGCATGCAGAAGGGGCGAGTCGTCGGTGCATCGGAGAGGAGGATGAGCGGCCACAAGCTGCTCGAGATGACAGCAACAACCGAAGCGGTGCAGCGATGCGGTGGTCGGGCGGGGGGCGACGGCCGCAGGCTCCACCTCAGTCAACGTTGACCTAGATAGGGAGGTGCACCTGTGGCTACTGCCGCAACCAAGAGAGCGCCGGCAAAGCGGACGGCGAAACGGACGACCACGAAGGCGACGGCAGCGCGCAAGACCACGGCTCGCAAGGCCGGGACGGCGCGCAAGACCGCCGCCCGCAAGACGGTCGCCCGCAAGACGACTGCCAAGAAGGCTGTCGCCCGCAAGACGGCGGCACGCAAGACGGCGGCACGCAAGACGGCGGCACGCACGACGGCGCGCAAGGCGACCGCCAAGAAGACGGCGGCCAAGCGCCCCGCAGCCAAGAAGGCGACCGCCGCCCGCAAGACGACCGCCCGCAAGACGACCGCCAAGAAGACGGCAGCCAAGCGCCCGGCGGCCAAGAAGGCGACCGCCGCCCGCAAGACGACGGCGCGCAAGGCGACCGCCAAGAAGGCCACGGCCAAGAGGGCGACCGCAAAGCGGACGGCGGCCAAGCGCCCCGCAGCCAAGAAGGCGACCGCCGCCCGCAAGGCGACGGCGCGCAAGACGACGGCCCGCAAGGCCCCGGCCCGCAAGACGACGGCCCGCAAGACGACGGCCAAGCGGGCTGCAGCACGCAAGGCGGCTGTCTGACCGACGGCGCCCGACCGGCCGGGCACTCGGCGTGACTACGCCGTGGTGCCCGGCCGAGCCGCGTCTTGGGGTGGCGTGGCCCCGGCGCCGGCGACGACCGCCCCGGCATACCGGCGCACTCCGGCGGTCATGAGGTCGTCCGGCCAGTCGACGTCGTGGGCGAGGGCCGGGACGCGCAGGACGCGGGCGTCCAGCCCGATCCGCCCGCACTCGGCGCGGTGGCGCTCGAAGGACCCCGGACCGTAGGAGAAGTGGAAGCCGCACCCCGTCGGGAGCTCGATCACGTTGGTGCCGTCACCATGGCGGTCCGGCACGAGGGTGACGCCGTCGAAGGGCCCGAGGTCGGCCAAGCCGGCGGCTCGGGGCAGGTCCCCGTGGGCGACCACCACCCGGCGCACGCCCATCCGGCCCAGGTGGTCCACGCCGGCCTCCACCGCGCCGTTCAGCCCGCGACCCGGTTCCCAGACGACCAGTGCACCCCGCTCCCGGGCCCAGTCGGCGACGGCCGCGTCGTCGCAGACGACGGCCACCGGCAGCGGGGCGGACGCTGCGAGCACGCGGGCGGCCATCGCCCGGACGAGCGCTTCACGCTCGCGGTCGTTCAAGGCGCCGCCTAACCGCTGCTTGGCGTCGCCGAACGCCTTGATCGGGACGAGGACGGCGCGCGCCCCCAGTGCAGGGGCCATCGGCTCCGCAGGCCGCCGGGGCCTGCCGGCGGTGCGGACGTGCAGCTCGCCGGACACGACGGCGATTGTACGGGGCGGGCTCCCCGGCTCCACGTTCGCCCTGTCGCGTCGGTGCGCCTCGGCTCCGACGGTCGCCCGTTCCCCCCGCTCGGCGCCGGTGGGCGGGTGAGCCCCGACCGGACGCCGTAGGCTCGCCGGCGGTGGGAGCGCGCGCCGTGGACGCCAGCCGGGTGGTGGTGGTCGGCGCGGGGTCGTGGGGCACGACGATCGCCCGGTTGCTCGCCGGCAACGGTTCCATCACGCTGTGGGCTCGCTCCCCTGAGCTGGCGGCGTGCCTGGCCCGCGACCGCGAGAACCCCCGCTACCTCCCCGGGGTCCGCCTCCCGCCTTCGGTGCGCCCGGAGGCTTCGTTGCCCGACGCTGTCGCCGGGGCCGACCTCGTGCTCGTGGCCGTGCCGTCGCACGGGTTCCGCGGGGTGCTCGAGTCCATGGTGCCGGCACTGCCGGACGGCGCTGCCGTCGTCAGCCTGGCCAAGGGGATCGAGGTTGGAACCAACCTGCGCATGTCGCAGGTGATCGAGCAGGTGCTGCCGGGGCACCCGGCCGGGGTGCTGAGCGGCCCCAACCTGGCACACGAGGTGGCGGCGGGGCAGCCGGCGGCCACCGTCGTGGCCCTTGCCGACGAGTCGCTCGCTCGCCGCGTCCAGGACCTGCTGCACTGCTCGACGTTCCGCGTCTACACGGCGACCGACGTGGTGGGCTGCGAGATCGCCGGGGCGAGCAAGAACGTCATGGCTATCGCCGCCGGCATCAGCGACGGGCTCGGCTTCGGCGAGAACACCCGCGCCGTCCTCATCACCCGGGGGTTGGCCGAGCAGGCCCGGCTGGGCCTGGCGCTCGGCGGCCAAGCCCTCACGTTCGGCGGCCTGGCCGGTGTGGGCGACCTGGTGGCCACCTGCACCAGCCCGCAGAGCCGCAACCGCTCGGTGGGCGTCGCGCTCGGTGAGGGCCGCCCGCTGGCAGACGTGCTCGGGGGTATGCACATGGTGGCCGAGGGGGTCCGGACCGCCGGGCCGATGGTCGACCTGGCCCGAGCGCACGGAGTCGAGATGCCGATCGCAGAGCAGGTTGCCGCCTTGGTGGCCGGGGACACCACGCCGGCGGAGGCGGTGGCGGCGCTGATGGAGCGGCCACCGCGGGCCGAGTGGGACCCCGGGCTCCTCCGGGAGCTGCAGGCATGACCGACGCAGAGCGGGTGCCGGGCTCGACCGCGTCCGGCGCCCGGCATGCGCACGGTGACGGACCGGGGCCCGCCGCGGCCTCGGACGTGACCCATGAGGCCGCCCTCGAGCGCGTGCGGCGGTCCCTTCGTGAGGCAGGGGCCAGCGAGCAGGCGATCGACGAGGCGGTCGCCGGTGACGTGCTGGACCTGCTGGCGGTCGACACCCTCTTCGTGCCGGCGCGTCGCCGCTTCACCCCCCGCCAGGTGAGCGAGATCACGCTGCTGCCGCTCGAGACGCTCAAGCGGTTCTGGCGGGCCCTCGGCTTCCTCGAGCCGGCCGACGACGAGCCGGTGCTGACGGCGATGGACGTCGAGGCGGTGCGCAACCTGCAATCGCTCTTGCGCCTCGGCGTGACCGAGCTGGACACAGCGCTGCAGCTGGCGCGGGTGGTGGGGTCGTCCATGGCCCGGGTGGCCGAGGCCGGCTTGCTGCGCGGGTCCGACGCGCTGGGTGCGGCCGACGACAGCGTCATGGCGGCCGACGTCTTCACCGCCGTGGCGGAGGAGACGCTCGATTCGATGGGCCGCCTGCTCGAGTTCGTGTGGCGACGGCACATGCAGGCGACGGCCCGCCGCGCCGTCATGCAGCGCGCCGCGGCGGCGACGGGCGACGGGGCGGTGCTGGTGGTCGGTTTTGCCGACATGGTCGGTTTCACGCTCCTGAGCCAGCACCTGCACGACGACGAGCTGGCCCTGGTCGTCCGGCGCTTCGAGGAGCTGGCGTACGACATCGTGACCGGGGCCGGCGGCCGGGTCGTGAAGACGATCGGCGACGAGGCGATGTTCGTGGTCGACGACCCCGTGGCCGGGGCCGGCATCGGCGTCGGACTGGCCGAGGCGTACGCCCGCGACGACCTCTTGAGCGACGTACGGGTGGGCATGGCGGCGGGGCCCGTGCTCGTGCGCGACGGGGACTACTACGGTCCGGTCGTCAACCTGGCGTCGCGGATCGTCGGCATCGCCGACCCGGGCAGCGTCCTCGTCTCCGACGAGATGCACGCCATGCTCGAGGGGGCGGCCCCCGAGTCGTTCGCCGGACGGCCGCTGCGCCCCCGCGTGCTGAAGGACGTCGGGCGGGTCCAGCTGTGGACCTGCCGCCGGGCGGGCGAGGAGCGGGCTGCTCCGTCGGGCCGTGGCGGGCACGGCCGGGCGCGCTGGGAGCGGCTCGCCACCGCGCTGCGCGACCTGGAGGAGCTGCGCTCCGCCGGAGAGCGCTTCCTCACTGCCGGTCGCCGCCCGGCGCCGGGGGACGGGGACGCCGGCGGACCCACCGGCGGGTGAGCCGGGTTACGCCCCGCGCAGGCGAACGGTGGCGATGGCGTGGCCCCGCAGGCCGAAGGACCCGTCGAAGGGCTCGACCGGGGAGCCGCGCAGGTCCACCAGCCACCCCGAGCGGTCCCCCATGCCGACCGTCGTCTCCGCTGGGCCGGGGTTGAAGAGCCGGACCTCCAGCACGCCGTCGACCCGCCGGACGGCGGTCACCTCGGCGCCGGTCACCTCCAGGGCGCTTCCGCGCCGGGGTCGGGAGCCGCCGCCGAAGGAGCCCTGCACCTCGAGCGGCAGCAGCACGTCGTCGGCCATCGCGTAGGGGTCCACCGGGCCCACGGCGAGGGCGTAGCACAGCTCCACCCGCTTCCCCACGAGCTGGAGGCCCTCGACGGGCGTGAGCGGCCCGGCGGGGAGGGGGCGGTACGACATGCCGAGGCGCGACAGCATGCCGGTCGAGCGCAGGACCGTGAGGGCCAAGGTGGCGGCCGTGGCGTCGGCGCCGGTGCCCACCACGTCCACCAGCTCGTACTCGGCGACGCCGTCGTGGACGACGGTCAACCCACCGGCGCGCACGAACCGCCGCGCCGGGAAGGTCGGCACGCCCCGCTCGTCCGGGCGGCCCTCGGCCTCGAGGCCCCGGGTCACGGTGGCGAAGGCGCACTCGGCCTCCGAGGTGGCGGCCGGCTCGGGGAGCGGCAGATGCACCCGGAGCCGGTGGTCGCGCGACGGGTTGACGAACGACGTCGAGAGGCGCACGATCCGCTCGCCCGCACGGAGCTCCACCACCGTCGTCACGTCGACCGTCTGCTCGCCCACCCGGCGCTGGGACGACCCGTCCACGTGGTCCGGCCAGCGGTACCGGGCGACGACCGAGGCCCGGGCCCGTACCGGTCCGTGCTCGGTCACCTCCACCGACACCGACTCGGGGGTCTCCACCAGCCGGTCGGACGCGGGAGGCGAGTAGTTGTAGGAGTCGCCCAGGTCCCCGCCGTCGACGAGCGTGCCCAGGCCCTCGACGCCGTCCACCGAGAACGTCCCGGTCGCAGCGTCGACCGCCACCGTCGTCAGCGCGTTCGACAGCTCGACGCCGTCCTCGGCCTCGGCCACGGTCACGGGGTGGGCGAGGGGCGCGGGCGCGAAGCCCTGCCAGCCGAAGCCCGGCACGTCCTCCACGCGGGCCACGATGCGCCGGATCGGCGGTTGGTCGAGGCGCACGCGCACCGTGGCCTCGGGACGCGCCCCCAGCCGGGCGTGCAGGTCCTGGACGGCCTCGGCGATCTGGAGGCCGGGGCGCTCCTCGGGGCCGATGGACACGGTGACGTCGATGCCGGTGTCGTCCTCGTCGACGGCAACGTCGTGCACCCACGCGTCGTCGTCGAGCCGGGTGCCGTCGATCATCCCGAGGATCGTGCGCACCGTCTGCGTGTCCAGCGTGAGGGCACCCGGGAGCCCGGTCCGTTCGGAGACGACCTGGACGTCGGGCCGCGCCGTCACGGTTGTGCGGCCGCCCTCCGCACCGGGGAGGGCGTCGCTCACCACCAGCTCGACCATGCCGCCGCGGGTCCGGGCCGAGGGGTTGACGACCACCGCGCCCGGCTCGGCCATGGACGCCCCGAGCGCCTGCAGCGCCCGCTGGGCCAGCCCGTCGGCGATGCTGCGGCTCTCGGCCGCCCGGTGGAGGACCGCGTCGACCACCTCGTCGACCGAGCAGGCGCAGATGGAGTCGTGGGCGGCGTTGCGCACCATCTGGGCCCAGGCGATGTCGAGCAGGCGCCCGGGCCAGCGCTGCGGCTCTTGGAAGAGGGCGGCGTAGGGCTCCGCCCGACGCTCCAGGGCGCGCTCGGCCCGGCCGACGGCCCGCTTCACGTCCACCCGATTGGAGGTCACGCCCATGAGGACGTTGGCCCGGGCCCCCGAGCGCAGCTCGCCCACCCAGCGGGTCAGGCCGTCGGTGGAGGTGCCGGCGAGGTACTCGGGGAGCGAGGTGATCTCGAAGCGAAGCTCGTCCTGCATGGCGTTGGCCTCCGCCACCACCCGCCCCAGGGCGGGCTGGGGGGGCAGGTGGTCGGACCCGTTCATGAGGAGGAGGTCGCCAACGAGGAACGGTCCGATCTGGTCCACGTGGTCGGTCACCCGCCGCACCAGCGCCTTGGCATCGTCGGGGAGGTGGGCCCCGTTGCCGTAGCCGAACGGCAGGTACTCGGCGCGCACCGCCGACCCGTCGGGCGCCTCCCACACGAAGGCGGTCTTGGTGACCGAAGAGGGGACGCCCCGCCAGACGACGGCGTGCTCGAAGCCTGCGAGCCGGAGGATCTGGGGCATCTGGGCCACGTGGCCGAACATGTCGGGCAGGTACCCCACGGTCATCGCCCCGCCGAAGTCGGCGCCCCGGCGCATCCCCATCTGCAGGTCGCGCACGATCGTCTCGCCCGAGACGAGGAACTCGTCCATGAGGGCGTACCACGGGCCCATGGCGAGCCGCCCGGCCGCCGCCAGGTGGCCCACCCGAACCGCGGCCTCGGGCCGGACCTCCAGGTAGTCGTCGAGGGCCGCCATCTGCCCGTCCAGGAGGAAGCGGGCGTAGGAGTGGTCCGACTCCATGAGGGGCAGCAGCGCGTCGAGCGTCTCCACCAGGCGCAACCGGAAGGACTGGAAGGACTCGTACCACTCCCGGTCCCAGTGCGTGTGGGGGACGATGGCGACGCGCCGTGGGGTCATGGCGCAAGGTTACGGTGCGGTCCGGCGGCGGCGGTGGCCACGCGCGGTGGGCCCGCCTCGGTACGGTGGGCGACCATGCGGGTCGCCGTCGGGACGGACGAGCGCACGGCGGGAGCGGTCCGATGACCCCGGTCGTCCGCCCGACGCTCGAGATGGAGCGACGGCTGTGGCGGGCGGGCCACCGGTGGGTGGCCGGCGTCGACGAGGTGGGCCGCGGTGCGTGGGCGGGGCCGCTCTCGGTGGGCGTGGCGGTGGTGCACGCCGGCCTGCGGACGCGCTCGATCCCGGAGTGGCTGCGGGACTCCAAGTCCCTGTCGGAGGAGCGGCGGGAGGACGTGTTCGACCGAGTGGCCAACTGGTGCGCCGACGCGGCGGTCGGCCACGTCACGCCGGACGAGTGCGACCGCTACGGCATGACGCTCGCCTGGCGCCTGGCCGCCTACCGGGCGCTGGCCGCGCTCGAGGTCCAGCCGGACGCCATCGTCCTCGACGGTCCGTGGGACCTGTTGCGCGGCCCGCGTGCGAAGGCGGCAGCATCCGCAGAGGAGGCCGACGCCGCAGCGGCCAGCGTGCTCGCCGTCCCACTGTTCGACCTCGACGAGCCGGTCACCGACCCGCTGCTGCCGCCACGCGACACCGACCCACCGCTCCCGGCGGTCACCTTGCCCGAGACGGTGCTCCCGACGGTGCGCGCCGACGCCACGTGCGCCGCCGTCGCCGCAGCATCGGTGCTGGCCAAGGTCGTGCGGGACCGGTGGATGCGCGCCGAGTCGGAGCACTTCCCTGCCTACGGCTTCGAACGCAACAAGGGCTATCCGTCGCCGCACCACCAGATCGCCCTGCGGGGGTACGGCCTGTCGGCCATCCACAGGCGCAGCTGGGCCTACGTGGCCGACCTGCCCTGGCGTTGAGCCCGGCGCAGGTGCAGACGCCCCGTCGCTGACGCCCGCCTCGGGTCGCGCCCGGCGGCGCCCTCCGGCCGCAACCGCGCGAGCCCAACGTAGGATGAGGTGTCCGATGGTCTACCTCCTCGCCGTCTGTGCCGCCCTGGCCAATGCGCTGACGAGCATCCTCCAGCGCATGGGGGTGGAGAGCGCGCCCGAGTCGGCGAGGCTCCACCTGCGGCTGATGGCCTACGCGGTGCGCCACCGTGTGTGGCTGGCGGGGTTCGGCCTGATGGTCCTCTCCTTCGCCTTGCAGGCCACCGCCCTCCATCTGGGACGCCTGTCCGAGGTGCAGCCCATCCTCACCATCGAGCTGCTGTTCCTCGTCATCATCCTGAGCACCTGGTTCCAGTTCTCCATCGGGTGGCGTGAGTGGCTCGGCTCCGCCGCCGCCGCGCTGGGGCTCTCGGGGTTCCTCCTCTTTGCCGCGCCGGGGGGCGGCAATGGCCAGCCGAACGCCGTCGCCTGGGGCGAGGTGGGCGGCGCATGCCTGGTCGCCGTGGTGGTCGGCGTCCTCCTCGCGCTGCGCGGTCCGCGCTGGTGGCGGGCCGCCATGTTCGGGTTCTCCGGAGCGGTGGGGTATGCCTTTGCCGCGGCCTGCACCAAAGAGGTCACCCGGTACGCCGCCACCGACTGGGTCTCGATCTTCTGGCACTGGGAGACGTACGGGCTGGCCGTGTCGGGCGCCCTCGCCATCTTCCTGGCCCAGAACGCCTACCATGCCGGCCCGATCGCCGCCTCGCAGTCGACCCTCGTCCTGGTCGACCCGCTCGCCAGCATCCTCATCGGCATCGTCCTCTTCGGCGACGACCTGCGGACGCACGGGGCCTGGGGGCCGGCCGAGGCGCTGTCCCTGCTGGTGATGTTCGGCGGCGGTCTGCTGCTCAGCCACTCCCCCCTGGTCACCGGGATCAGGGCTGGCGGGACGGGGGAGTACGAGCGGCTGGGTGAACGCGGGCGGCACTCGCCGGCCAACGGCGTCGTCGCCGACTCGGGCATGCAGTCCTGCCGGTAGCCGTCGCCCGACCGGCCGGGCGAGCGGCGCGTGGTGGTGCGCATCCGGCCCGATCGGGTGCACGCCGTCACAATGGGAGGCTGACGCAGTCCGGTCAACGACCGGCGTCCGCGCTCCCGCCTGCCCGGGCGCCGTCGGTCCGGTCGACCGACTCCGCCGCCCTCCCGCCGGTCTCCGCCGCCCTCCCGCCGGTCTCCGCCGCGGGCGCCTGCGCGACGCTGCCGGCAGGGGCGTACACCCGGCGCTACAGGCGGCGCACCGCGCCGTCGGCGACGGCCTGGCGCAGCGCCTCGTTGAAGACGCCGGGGCCCCAGTACCTCGCGCCGACCAGCCGGGCCAGCTCCCGCCGGTCGGTGGCGCCGTGGTCGTGCAGGGCGCGCTCGATGGCGACGATCTCGTGGTCGAGCGCCTCTTCCGCCAGGGGCGGGGACGCTGTCGGGCCGAAGGCCCGGCCCAGCCGCCCGGGCCCCGGCCGGTAGCGGCGCATCCCCGACAGCTCGCGCCGGCCGCGGCGGGTCAGCCGCTCCCGGATGCGCTCGTCGTCGGCGGACGCCTCCGCCCGCGCTTGCGCCTCTCTGCGCTGGCGGGCCACCAACCCGGTGGCATCACCGGTGCCGGAGCCGGACGAGGCTGCCATCCGGGTGTCGTGCTCCTCGTGCTCGGTCGCCGCCCGGGCCCGGTGCTCTGCCGCCTCCTGCCGGAACGACAGGGCACGCGCCCGCTCCGCCGCCTGGTCGGCCCGCCGACCGTGCCCGGCGGCGACGTCGGCGCGCCCCGAGACCTCGTGCTCGATCGCTTCGGCCCGATGCTCGTGCATCTCCGCCCACGCCTCGTGCACGGCGCCCCCGTCGCCATGGCGGCGCGCCTCGGAGGCGAGTGCCAGCTGCTCGGCGCTCCGAGCCCGCTCGAGGGCGGCATCCGCCAGTCGCCGGTGCCGCTCGGACTCGGCGTCGTCGGCCGACAGCAACGCCTGGGCCTCATCGTCGTGGCTGCGCGCCCGGAGCTCGGCGGCACGCACGGCATGGAGCGTCCCGTCCCCGGCACGGTCGCCGGGGTGCGCAGCGGCCGCGGCTCGCTGCAGGTCGGCGCGGGCCTCGGCCGCCGCCGTCCGCTCGTCCTCGGCGAGGGCCCTGGCATCGGACACCTGCGCCAGGGTGTCCTCGAGCTCCAGCTGCTCGTCCGCCTTCGGTCCGCCCCGTGCGGTGCCGGCCAGGATCTCGTGGAACCGGGCCCGGTGCTCGGCCGCTGCCGCCCGGTGCTCCGCTGCCCGGGCCCGGTGCGTCGACGCGGCCAGCTGGACCGGCGCCGCCTCTTCGCCTTCCGCCGCCTCTTCGCCTTCCGCCACCCCAGCGCCTTCCTGCGCACCCTCCCCCTCCTCTGCCGTGAGCGGCTTGGCGATGTCCTCGAGCTGGGCTTGCTCGGCCTTGACGCCGAACACCAGCTCGGTCACGCCGCCCGCGGCCATGAGCACGGCGCCGATCACGAAGGCCAGACCGACCAGGCCCTTGGACCCGGTGCTGATGAGCGGACCGAAGAGGAGGGGACCGGCGATCCCGCCGACCGCGGTGCCGATGGCATAGAAGAAGGCGATCGAGAGCGCCCGGGTCTCCATCGGGAAGATCTCCGACGAGGTGAGGTAGGCGGCGCTCGCACCGGCTGACGCCAGGAGGAAGGTCGCCATCACCACGGCGATGAACGTCCAGGCGCCCAAGAGGCCGGTCTCGACGAACAGGCCGGCGAGGAGCAGCCCCAGGACGGCGGACCCGATGTAGGTGCCGCTGATCATCGGGATCCGCCCCACCGTGTCGAAGAGCCGTCCCAGCACGAGGGGGCCCACGAAGTTGGCTGCCGCGTACAGGATCAGGAAGACCGGCGTCGTCCCGGACGCGACGTGGAAGAACTTCGTCATCAACGTGCCGAGGTTGAAGGTGATCCCGTTGTAGATGAAGGCCTGCCCGACGAAGAGGGCCACACAGAGGATCGATCGGGTCGGGTACTCCTTGATCGCGGTGCGGACGATGGAGCGGAACCCGATGGCGCGGCGCTGACGCACGGTGAGCGTCCGGCGCACGGGTGCGAGCGGCGCGTCGGTGTGCTCCTGCACGTCGGACTCGATGGCGTCGACGATGGCCTCCGCTTCCTCCTCCCGGCCGTGGATGAAGAGCCAGCGGGGGCTCTCGGGGACGTGGCGGCGGACCACCATGACGGCACTGGCCAGGATGAGCCCGAGGACGAAGGTGAGGCGCCACCCGATGTCGGCCGGGAAGATCGACTCGTCGAGGAAGAGCAGGGCGAGGGCGGAGCCGAGGATGGAGCCGATCCAGTAGGAGCCGTTGATGACCAGGTCGATGCGACCCCGGGCGCGGGCGGGGATGAGCTCGTCGATGGCGGAGTTGATGGCGGCGTACTCGCCGCCGATGCCCGCGCCGGTGAGGAACCGGAAGAGGAAGAAGAACCAGGCGCTGAACGAGACGGCGGTCACCGCGGTGGCCACCATGTAGAGGCCCAGCGTGATGAGGAACAGCTTCTTGCGGCCGAAGCGGTCGGTCAGGTGGCCGAAGACCAGCGCGCCCGCGCACGCGCCCACCACGTAGAGCGCCGCGGCCACGCCGATCCCCGCCGCGCTGATCGAGATGCCGCTCCCGTGCTCGGTCAGGCGCGAGGCGACCGATCCCACGATCGTGACCTCGAGCCCGTCGAGGACCCAGGCGGTGCCGAGGCCGAGCACGATGCGCCAGTGGAAGCGGCTCCACGGGAGCCGGTCGAGGCGCGAGGGGATCTTGGTCTCGATCACTCCGAGCTGCACGTCGCTCACGGCGCCGTCACCACCCGGCGTCCCGCTACGGTCGTCGGAGTGCTCTTCTGCCGCCTGCTCGGCCACCGCCCGCACTTCACCGCGGAGGGCTCGCTGCTGCGCTGGTCCTGCGAGCGCGGCTGCGGGGCGGCTGGCGAGAAGCGGTACGGTTCGGCGGCCGAGGCCGCCCGGTACGCGGCGGCCTTCGACCGGCGGACCACGCGCACACTCGGGCGGCGGGCGCCGTACGTCGGCCTCTTCCCCCTGCGCATCTGGTACTGGCTGCGCACGCGGCACGAGCGGCGCGCCGGCGCCGAAGGTGTCCGGCGCGCCCGGCACACCGGTGACGCCCCGCACACCGGTGACGCCCCGCACACCGGTGACGCCCCGCACACCGGTGACGCCCCGCACGCGCCGTAGCCCCGGAGTCCACGGCGTGCCGCGGCCGCACTGCTCCGTCTTGCCCCGGCGGTCTCTGCGCGCGTCACGGCGTGCGCATTGGTACCCGCCCGCTCGAAGCCGCAACCACCGTGAAGCCGGCCTTGACGCGCCGTGCCACCATGGCGCCATGGTCCGGGCCCCCCTCGCGTGGTGACCGACGACCACGGCGCCCCCGCCTTCGCCGCCGACCCGGCGACGGCCGCCTACTACGACCGGCGCGCCGGTGAGTACGACGAGTGGTACCGGGACGAGGGCCTGTTCGCCGCCCGGCGGCGGGCGGGGTGGGCCGAGGCCGTGGCCGATCTCGAGGCCCTGGTTGCCTCGCTCCCGCCCCGACGCACCCTCGACGTCGCCTGCGGGACCGGCTTCCTCACGTGCCACCTGCCCGGCCCGGTGCTGGCCGTCGACCGGAGCGCGGCCATGGCGGCGACGGCGCGGGACCGGGTCGGCGGTCCGCCGTCCCGGGTGGCGGTGGCCGACACCCTCTGCCTGCCGGTGGCGACCGGAGCGGTGGAGCGGGTCTTCACCGGCCACTTCTACGGGCACCTGCCGCCCGACGAGCGGCGGCGGTTCCTGGCCGAAGCCCACCGGGTGGGGACCGAGCTGGTGGTCGTCGACTCGGCGCGGCGGCCCGACGTCCCCGCCGAGGGATGGCAGTGGCGGGTCCTCAACGACGGCTCGCGCCATCGGGTCTACAAGCGCTATCTCACCGGGGCCCAGCTCGGCGAGGAGCTCGGAGGCAAGGTCCTCTTGGACGGCGCGTGGTTCGTGGCCGTCCGGGCCGGGCTCAGCGGGTGACGGTGAGGGCCAGGAGCGACAGCGTCATGGACACCGGCACCACCACCGCTCCGAGGGCGCTGTAGCGCCAGGGGCTCGCCTTGGCGCCGACCGTGCGCGACACCTGGAGCCACAGGAGCGCCGAGAGGGCGCCCGTCACCGCCAGGTTGGGGCCGAGGTCCAGTCCGACGAGGAGGGCGTGCGCCTCGGCCGGCGGCCGGGCGGCGAGCAGCGAGGCGGCCGGCAGGTTGTTGACGACCACGCTGGCGCCGGCGCCCACGATGGCGGTCACGACCGAGGAGGCGTGGGCGAGGAGGTGCGACGGCCCCGACCACACCCGCCCCAGGGTCCCGAGGCACACCGCCACCGAGAACAGCCCGACCACCATCGGCAGGTTCACGGTCTCGTCGAGCTGGGCGAGGTCGAGACGCCGCCGGGCCAGGCTCCACGCCGCCGCCGCCGCCCCGGCCACGACGGCCACGACCGCCCCGCCGGCCGGCGAGAGGACGAGCATGGCGGTGACGGCCGCCCCCACCCCGGCCAGGCCTGGTCCGACCCGAACCCGCGCCGGCTCGTGGACGCGTTCCCCGGCCCGTCCGAGCGTGCGGCGCCAGGCGACGGCCAGCACGGCGCTCACCGCCACGATGGCGGCCACCCACGGGAGGGCCATGACCGAGGCGAAGGCGCCACCCGAATGGTGCACCGAGCCCAGCACGATCAGGTTGGTCAGGTTCGACCCGGGCAAGAGCAGCGACGCTCCGTTCGCCATGAAGACGGCGAGGTAGAGGAACGGCGCCTCGTCGGTCTGGCGGCGCCTGGCCGCCACGACCAGCACCGGGGTGAGGAAGGCCACCGAGGTGTCGAGGTTCAGCACGGCCGTCACCACGGCCACCAGGACGGCGCTGGCCACGAACAGAGACCGCCCGCCGCGGGCGAGACCCGCCATCACGGTGCCGGCGGCGTCAAAGAGCCCGTCGTCTCGGGCGACCAGCCCGAGCGCCAGCAGCCCGGTCACCAGCACGAACGGCGGCCAGTCCTGCGAGACGGCCCCGGCCGTGCGGTGGGGGGCCAGCACCGCGGCGGCGATCAGCCCCGGCACGCCGAGCGCCAGGGCGGCCCAGCCGGCGCGTCGGAGGGGATCGGCCCGCCGGCCCTCCGCAGCCGGCTCGGCGCGGCGGCCGCCTGCGGGGGGCTCGGCGGGCACGGCGGAGCTCACACCCGGGCGACGGCGCGGCGCACCAGCGCCGCGAAGGCGTCCGGATGGCTGAGGTGGGCACCGTGACCGGCGTCGGCGATCTCGACCGACTCGATCGCCGGGACGTGCTCGGCCAGCCAGGCCACCGTCTCGCGATGGTGGGGCCGGCTGGCCGGGCCGCCGCTGGCGACCACCGTCGGCACCGCCAGCGCGGTGACGTCGAAGGGGGCGGGCAGACGGATGCCTCGCAGGTCGGCCAGGAGCGCGGGGCCGTCGGCCTGTCGCGCCGCCCGCTCCTGGTCGCCCAGTCGCTCCCATGCCGCGTCGCCGACCATGCGTCGGAAGAACCGCTCGGCCTCGTCCGCCGGGTCGGCCCCGGGCCCCGGGCCGCCCCACGCACCGCCCGCTCCCGGTGGCGACGGGTGGAACCCCAGCCAGGGCATGGACGGCTCGTAGGCGGCGAGGGCGGCAAAGTGGTCGGGGGCGGTCACGCCGGCCCACAGCACCAGGGTGCCGCCGACGCTGTGGCCGACGGCAACCACCGGACGCCGCCCGCGGCCGGCACCGTCCGGCAAGGGGTCGGCGTACGCCGCGGCGATGGCGACCACGTCCTCGACGTGGACCGGCAGCGGCGCGGCGCCGAGGTCACGGGACGACCGGTACCCCCGGCGGTCGTAGGTGACGAGGGCAAGGTCGGGCAACCGGAGGGCGGTCCGCCCGAAGCTGCCGCCGCGGTCCAAGCCGCCGTGCACGAACACCACCACCGGACCGAGATAGCGCTCCCAGCCGCCCGCCGGCGCCCGCTCGCGCACGCGCAGCCCCTCGGGCAGCCCCGGGCGGACCGAGGGCTCGCCGACGTCGCCGACGCGGCGCGGCGCCACTCGGTCCGGTCCGCGCCCACCCATGCGCAACGGACGATAACCGCACCGCTGCACCGCCACCCCGGCCCGGCGTTGGGCCCCGTCGCCCAGACCCAGCGGCGCGCGACACGCCGGTAGGGTTGAGGCGTGACCCCGTCCGCAGAACACGATGGACGACCCGGCGACCCGGCGACCCGCCCGCGGAACGCCGCCGGCTCGTTCGGGCCGAACGCATGGCTGGTCGACGACATGTACGACCAGTTCCTCCTGGACCCCGCCTCGGTGAGCGAGAGCTGGCGGGACTTCTTCGCCGACTACCACCCGGCGCCGCTGCCCGCCCCGATGGACGCCCTGGCCCGGGACGTCGCCGCCTCCCGCGAGGGTCGGCCCGAGGGGGACGGCGCCGGACGCCCCGCCCTGCCGGCCGGGACGGCGCCGGCGGGCGGCCCCGCTCCGGTGGCACCGCCGGCCCCCTGGGACGCCGCCGCCCCGCCGCCGGGCGCTCCAGCGCCACCAGCGGGCGCGGCCCCGGCCGCCGCCACACCGTCGCCGGTCCGGCCATCGCCGCCACCGGGCGCGGCCCCCGCTCCCGCCCCGCCACCCCCCGCCACCACGGCAACGCCGGGTGCTCCCGGTCCGGCAGCGGCCCGGACCGCCGCCTCCCCGTCGGTGACCGCCTCCCCGTCGGTGACCGCCTCCCCGTCGGTGACCGCCGCGCCGATGGCGACGGCCGCCGGGGTGGAGCAGCCCTCACCCCTCCGGGGCGCGGCGGCGCGGGTCGCCACCAACATGGCGGCCAGCCTGGCGGTCCCCACCGCCACCAGCGTGCGCACGGTGCCGGCCAAGCTCCTCGAGGTCAACCGCCAGATCCTCAACAACCAGCTCGCCCGCACCACCGGAGCAAAGGTCAGCTTCACCCACCTCATCGGCTTCGCCGTCGTGCGGGCCCTGCAGGCGGTGCCGGCCCTCAACGCCACCTACGTGGAGGAGCAGGGCCCCGACGGGCGGACGGTCCCCAGCATCGTCCGCCATCAGCACGTGGGGCTCGGGCTGGCCGTGGACGTCCAGCGGCCCGACGGGTCGCGCACGCTCATGGTCCCCTGCATCAAGCGGGCCGACACCCTGGACTTCCGCTCCTTCGTGCTCGCCTACGAGGAGCTGGTGCGCAAGGTGCACGGCAACAAGGTGTCGCCGGACGACTTCACCGGCGTCACCGTGAGCCTCACCAACCCGGGCACGCTCGGCACCGTCCAGTCGGTGCCCCGCCTCATGCCGGGACAGGGGGCCATCGTCGGGGTCGGAGCCCTGACCAACCCGGCCGGCTTCGAGGCCGCCGACCCCCAGCTGCTGGCCGAGCTGGGCGTGGGGCGGGTGGTCACCATCACCTCCACCTACGACCACCGGATCATCCAGGGCGCCGAGTCGGGCCTGTTCCTGGCCCGCGTGGCCGAGTGCCTCACCGGCGGCCACGACTTCTACGACGACGTCTTCGAGTCCATGGCCGTGCCGTACAAGGCGGTGCGGTGGCAGCGCGACCACGCCGGCGCCGACGATCGCGAGCAGCGCCTGCTGAAGCAGGTGCACGTCCAGACGCTGATCAACATGTACCGCGTCCGCGGCCACCTGATCGCCGACCTGGACCCGCTGGACGCCGAGCCGCCGCAGATCCACCCCGAGCTCGACCCGCTCTCCTACGGTCTCACCATCTGGGACCTGCCCCGCCGGTTCGTGGCCGACGGGTTGGCCGGGCACCAGTGGGCCACGCTCGACGAGATCCTCCACATCCTGCGCGACGCCTACTGCCGGACGCTGGGGATCGAGTACATGCACATCCAGGACCCCGAGCAGAAGCGGTGGATCCAGGAGCACGTCGAGGGCGTCGACCGGTCGCTCGGGCCCGACGAGCAGCGCGACGTGCTCGACCGGCTGAGCGCGGCCGAGGTGTTCGAACGGTTCCTCCACACGCGCTACGTGGGCCAGAAGCGCTTCGGCCTCGAGGGCGCCGAGTCGCTCATCGTGCTGTTGGACACCCTGCTCGACGACGCCACGCGCAGCGGCGTGACCGACGCCGTCATCGGCATGGCCCACCGGGGCCGCCTGAACGTGCTGGCGAACATCGTCGGCAAGTCCTACCGGGAGATCTTCGAGGAGTTCGAGGGGAACCTGGACCCCGAGTCGGTCCAGGGCTCGGGCGACGTGAAGTACCACAAGGGGGCGGTGGGGAAGTTCGTCGGCCGCTCCGGCGCCGAGCTGTCCGTCGCCATGGCGTCCAACCCCTCGCACCTGGAGGCCGTCGACCCCGTGGTCGAGGGCATGGCCCGGGCCAAGCAGGACCGCGTCCTGCCGCCGACCGACGGGACCCCGGCCGGCCTGGTGACCGGGGAGCCCGCCCTGTTCCCCGTCCTGCCGGTGCTGGTGCACGGGGACGCGGCGTTCGCCGGCCAGGGCGTCGTGGCCGAGACCCTCAACCTCTCCCAGCTGTCGGGCTACCGCGTCGGCGGGACCGTCCACGTGGTGGTGAACAACCAGCTCGGCTTCACCACCGCGCCGGGCGCCGCCCGCAGCTCGGTGTACCCGACCGACGTGGCCAAGATGGTGCAGGCACCGATCATCCACGTGAACGGTGACGACCCCGAGGCGTGCGTCCGGGCGGCCCGGTTGGCGTTCGGCTTCCGCCAGGCCTTCCACAAGGACGTGGTCGTCGATCTCGTCTCCTACCGCCGGCACGGCCACAACGAGGGGGACGACCCGAGCTACACCCAGCCCCTCATGTACCAGCGGATCGACGCCAAGCGGTCGGTCCGCAAGCTCTACACCGAGTCCCTGGTGCGCCGCGGCGACATCACCCTGGAGGACGCCGAGCGCTCGCTCGACGCCTTCGACGCCCGCCTCCAGGCCGCGCTGGACGAGGTGCGGGCCGAGTCGCCGCCGCCCGCCCCGCGCCTGCCCG
>JAJYVT010000046.1 GCA_021791845.1 Actinomycetes bacterium
CCGGATGCTCGTCACCGAGCCTCTCCGGGTGACGAGCATGGCCGAGGCCTACGACATCGACGCCACCATCGACGGCGGCGGGATGTCGGGGCAGGCCGGGGCCCTGCGCCTGGGGATCGCTCGCGGGTTGTGCGCCCTCGACCCCGAGCTGCGCACCGCCTTGAAGCGCGCCGGCCTGCTCACCCGGGACGCCCGGGAGAAGGAGTCCAAGAAGTACGGGCTCAAGAAGGCCCGCAAGGCGCCGCAGTACTCCAAGCGGTAGCGCCTTGGCGAGACCGGGCTTCGGCACCGACGGGGTGCGCGGAGTCGCCAACGTCGAGCTGACGGCCGAGTTGGCGACCGCCCTCGGCCGGGCCGCCGCCCGGGTGCTCGGGGCGCCCTCCTTCGTGGTGGGGCGCGACACCCGCCAGTCGGGCCCCATGCTCCAGGCCGCGCTGGCCGCCGGCCTGGCGGCCGAAGGGGCGGACGTGGCCGACCTGGGCGTGCTGCCGACGGCCGGCGTCGCCTACTGCGCCGAGCAGAGGGGCGTGCCGGCGGCCATGGTGTCGGCGTCCCACAACCCCTATACCGACAACGGCATCAAGCTCTTCGACGCGGTCGGCATCAAGCTGAGCCCGGAGGTGGAGTCCGAGGTCGAGGCCGAGCTGGACGGGGTCCCCGGCGCCGGCCGCGTCGGCACCATCGTCCCGGACCCGGCCGCCGCCGCCGACTACGAGCGCCACCTCCTCGGAGCCCTGGAGGGGCGCACCCTGGACGGCATGCGGGTGGTGGTGGACTGCGCCAACGGCGCCGCCTCGGTGGTCGCGCCGACGGTGCTGGCTGCGGCCGGGGCCGAGGTCCGGACCATCTGCGCCGCGCCCGACGGGGTCAACATCAACGCCGCCTGCGGCTCCACCAGTCCCACCCGCCTGGCCGAGGAGGTCGCGGCGACGGGGGCGGACCTCGGGCTGGCGCTGGACGGCGACGCCGACCGGCTGGTGGCGGTGGACCATACCGGGGCCGTCCTGGACGGCGACGCGCTGCTGGCCGTCTTCGCGCTGGACCTCGCCGACCGGGGCCAGCTGACGGGCGGCGCGGTGGTCGTGACGGTCATGAGCAACCTCGGCTTCCGCCTGGCGATGAGCCGCCGGGGCATCGCCGTGCGCGAGACGCCGGTGGGGGACCGCCAGGTGCTGGCCGCCCTGGACGCCGAGGGGCTGGCGCTCGGGGGCGAGCAGTCCGGTCACATCGTGTTCCGGGCCAAGGCCACCACGGGCGACGGCGTCCTCACCGGCCTGCTGCTGTCCGACGTGGTCGCCCGCTCGGGCACGACGCTGGCCGCCCTCGCCGAGGGCCTGGTGGAGCGGGTGCCCCAGGTGCTGGTGAACGTGGCGGTGCCGCAGCCCGGCCGGCTGGCCGACGCCTCCGGGGTGTGGGCGGCCGTGGCCGAGGTCGAGGCCGAGCTGGGCGAGTCGGGCCGGGTCCTGCTGCGGCCGAGCGGCACCGAGCCGGTGGTGCGGGTCATGGTGGAGGCGCCCACCGCCGACGTGGCCGCCGCCGCCGCCGGGCGCCTGTCGCGCGCGGTCGAGCAGCTGCTCGGCCCCGGTTAGCCTCGGCGCCATGTGCGGGATCATCGGGGTGACCGGCACCGACGGCGCCCTCGACGTGATCTTCGAGGGGCTGCGCCGGCTGGAGTACCGGGGGTACGACTCGGCGGGCGTGGCCCTGGTCGACGGGGCGACGCTGTGGCGCCGGCGGGCCGCCGACGGGACCCACTCGGTGGACGACCTGGTCCAGACGGCGGGGGCGGCACCCGGGGGGGCGACCACCGGGATCGGGCACACCCGCTGGGCCACCCACGGGGGCCCGACGCCGGAGAACGCCCATCCCCACCTCGACTGCACCGGCCAGCTGGCGCTGGTCCACAACGGCATCATCGAGAACCACGCCGAGCTGCGGGTGCCGCTCGAGGGACGCGGGCACGTCTTCCGCTCCCAGACCGACACCGAGGTGCTCGTGCACCTGGTGGAAGAGGAGCTGGCCGCCGGGGCCGGCCTGGCCGAGGCGCTGCGGCGGGCGCTCGGCGCGGTGCGCGGCGCCTTCAGCGTGGTGGTGGTGTCGGCAAACGAGCCCGACGTGGTCGCCGCCGGGCGACGGTCGGTCCCGCTCCTGGCGGCGGTGGGGGAGGGCACCGGCCTCGTCGCCTCCGACATCTCCGCTCTGGTCGGCCGGGCGGAGCGCTACTTCGCCCTGGAGGACGACCAGGTGGCGGAGGTGCGTCCCGGCTCGCTCCGTGTGGTCGACCTGGCCGGCGGGCCGGTCGAGCCCACCGCCGTGGTGGTCGACCCGGCGTGGGACGTCGAGGCGGCGCAGAAGGCGGGCTTCGACGACTTCATGACCAAGGAGATCCACGAGCAGCCTCGGGCCGTGGCGGACACCCTGCTCGACCGGCGCGGCCCCGACGGCGCGCTCGTGATCGACGAGCTGCGGGTGCCGGTCGACGACCTCCGGGCCGTCGACAAGGTGGTGGTGGTGGCCTGCGGCAGCAGCTACCACGCCGGGATGGTGGCCAAGTACGCCATCGAGCGGTGGGCCCGGCTGCCGGCCGAGGTGGAGATCGCGAGCGAGCTCCGCTACCGCGACCCGGTGCTGCACGAGCGGACGCTCGTGGTCGGGGTGAGCCAGTCCGGCGAGACGCTGGACACGCTGGAGGCCCTGCGCGAGGCCCGGCGGTCGGGCGCCCCCACCGTCATCGTCTCCAACGTCGTCCACGCCACCATGGCCCGGGAGGCCGACGGGGTGCTCTACACCCGGGCCGGCCCCGAGGTGAGCGTCGCCTCCACCAAGTGCCACCTGGCTCAGATCGTGGCGCTCGACCTCCTCGCGCTGGTGCTGGCCCAGTGGCGGGGCACCATGGGGCCGGCGGCGGTCGGCGCCGAGCTCGACAGGTTGCAGCGGCTGCCCGCCCTGGTGGAGGACGCCCTCGGGCGGGCGAAGGACGTCGACGCGGTGGCCGACGCCTTGGCGGGGGCGCGCGACTACTTCTTCCTCGGGCGCCACGTCGGCTTCCCGGTGGCCCTCGAGGGCGCCCTCAAGTTGAAGGAGATCTCCTACCTCCGGGCCGAGGGTTACCCGGCGGGCGAGCTCAAGCACGGGCCGCTCGCCCTGGTCGAGCCGGGCGTCGTGGTGGTGGCCGTCCTGGAGCCGCTGCAGGACAAGATGCGGTCCAACATCGCCGAGGCCGTGGCCCGGGGGGCGACCGTGGTGGTGGTCGCGCCCGACGGCGCGGACGTGGCGGGCCTCGGGGACCACGTCCTGCGGGTGCCCAGGGTGGACGACCCGATCCTCGCCCCGGTGGTGACCGTCGTCCCGCTGCAGCTCCTCGCCTACGCCCTGGCCCGGCGGCTGGGCAACGACGTCGACCGGCCTCGGAACCTGGCCAAGACGGTGACCGTCGAGTGACGCCGATCGCCGGCGTGGGGGTCGACGCCGTCGACGTCGGGCGCTTCCGCTCCGTGCTCGAGCGCCGCCCCTCGATCGGCGAGCGGCTCTTCACCCCCGGGGAGCGCCGGGACGGCCGGGGCGACGCCCAGCGCCTGGCGGCGCGCTTTGCCGCCAAGGAGGCGACCATGAAGGCCCTGGGTCGCGGCCTGGGCTCGATGGGATGGCACGACGTGGAGGTGGTGCGGGCGCCGAGCGGCGCCCCGAGCCTCCGGCTCACCGCTGCGGCGGCGGCGCTGGCCGAGCGCCACGGCGTCGCCCGCTGGCACGTGTCGCTCACCCACACCGACCTGGTGGCGGTGGCCATGGTGGTGGCGGAGACGTAGCCATGCTCCCCGTCGTCACGGTCCGAGAGATGCGGGCGGCCGACGCAGCGGCGCCGGAGCCCGAAGCGGTGCTGGTGCGCCGGGCCGGCACCGCCGCCGCCCACGCCGCGCTCGACCTCATGGGCGGCGCCTACGGGCGGCGCGTGGTGGTGGTGGCCGGCAAGGGCAACAACGGAGCCGACGGGCGGGTGGCCGCCGCCGTCCTGCGCCGGCGCGGGGCGAAGGTGGCGGTGGTCGGTCCGGCCGCCACGCTGCCGCGGTGCGACCTCGTGATCGACGCCGCGCTGGGCACCGGGCTGCGCGGCCCGTACGACGCCCCCGGCGTTCCCGCCGGGGCGCGGGTCCTCGCCGTGGACATCCCCTCGGGCGTGGACGGCGACACGGGAGCCGCGCCGGGCCGGCCCATGCGGGCCACACGGACCGTGACCTTTGCCGCCCTGAAGCCCGGGCTCCTCCAGGGGGACGGCCCGCCCCTGGCGGGGGACGTGCACCTGGCCGACATCGGCATCGCCGCGGAGCCGTGCCGCGCCCACCTCGTGGAGGACGCCGACGTGGCCCGCCTCGTGCCCGCCCGCACCGAGCCGACGCACAAGTGGGCGACGGCGGTGGCCGTGGTCGCCGGCTCGCCCGGGATGGAGGGGGCGGCGGTCCTGGCGTCGACCGGGGCGGCCCGGGCCGGCTCGGGCATGGTCCGCCTCGGGGTCCCGGGCGGGGGGAGCGGCCCGTGGCCGGTGGAGGCCGTGCGGCTGCAGCTCGGCACACGCGACTGGGCCGACGCGGTGCTGGCGGTGCTGGACCGGTGCCGGGCCCTCGTGGTCGGGCCGGGCCTCGGGCGGGACGAGGCGACCCAGGCGGAGGTCCGGCGGCTGGTGGCCCGGGCGCCCGTGCCGGTGGTGGTCGACGCCGACGCCTTGTTCGCGCTGGGTGGCGCCGAGCAGGCCCGCTCGGTGGTGGCCGGGCCGCGGCCGGTGGTGGTGACGCCGCACGACGGCGAGTACGCCCGGCTGCTCGGCGAGCCGCCCGGACCGGACCGCCTGGCCGCGGCCCGGCGGCTGGCGGAGACCCTCGGGGTGGTGGCGCTCCTGAAGGGCTCGCTGACCGCCGTGGCCGCGCCCACCGGCGAAGTCCTCCTCTCGGCGGCCGGCAGCCCGCGCCTCGCCACCGCCGGCACCGGGGACGTGCTCTCCGGCGTGATCGGCGCCTTCCTCGCCCGCGGCACGGCCGCCTTCGAGGCGGCGGCGGTCGCCGCCCACGTCCACGGACGCGCCAGCGCCGACGGCCCGCCCGAGGGGCTGCTCGCCCCCGACCTCCCCCTCCTCGTGGCCGGGGTGCTGTCCAGAGCGCTGGGCGCCGCCGGCGTCGTGGGGCACGGCTCGGCCGCCACGGGACCAGGGTCGACCGATGGTTGAGGGCCGGACGCGGGCGGCCTGGGCGCAGATCGACCTGGACGCCGTCCGGGGCAACGTGGAGCTCCTGCGCCGGGCGGTCGCGCCGAGCGCCGTGTGCGCGGTGGTGAAGGCGGACGCCTACGGCCACGGGGCCGTCCCGGTGGCCAGGGCGGCGCTCGAGGCGGGAGCGGCGGGGCTGGCGGTGGCGCTGGTGGACGAGGGGATCGAGCTGCGCGAGCACGGCGTCACCGCGCCCGTCCTGGTGCTGTCCGAACCGGCGGGTGAGGCGGCCGAGGCGGCGGCACGCGCCGGGCTGACGGCCACGGTGGCGTCGGCGGCCGGCGTGACCGAGCTGGCGCGGGCCGCCCGGCGGGTGGGCACCCGGGTGGCGGCGCACGTGAAGGTGGACACGGGGATGCACCGGCTCGGAGTGGCGCCCGAGGCGCTCCATGGGCTGGTTGCCGCAGTGTCGGCCGAGCCGGTCCTCCGGCTGGAGGCGGTGTGGACGCACCTGGCCGTGGCCGACGGTGTCGCCGAGGCGGACCGGACGTTCACCGCGCTCCAGCTCGAGCGGTTCGAGAAGGCGCTGGCCGCCCTTCCCCTGCGGCCGCCCCTGCGCCACGCCGCCAACACGGCGGGGGCCCTGTTCTGGCCGGAGGCGCGCTACGACATGGTCCGGTGCGGCATCGGCATGTACGGGCTGCCGCCGTCGACCGCCGGGCGGGAGGGCCCCGACCCGACGGGGGGCGCCGGCACCGTGGCCCGCTTGCGCCCGGCGCTCTCGCTCCGGGCCCGGGTGAGCGCCGTGCGCGAGCTCGACGCCGGCGCGCGCCCCTCCTACGGCCGCCTGCGTCCCCTGCCCGAGCGGTCGATCGTGGCGACGGTGCCCCTCGGCTACGCCGACGGCGTGCGCCGGGCGCTGCTCGCCGGCGGGGCCGAGGTCCTGGTGGGCGGGAGGCGGCGGCCGCTCGCCGGCATGGTGTCCATGGACCAGCTCGTGGTGGACTGTGGGCCGGACGGCGCGGTCGCGCCCGGCGACGAGGTGGTCCTCATCGGCACCCAGGGCGACGAGGCGGTGACGGCGATGGAGTGGGCGAGCCGGCTGGGCACGATCGGCTACGAGGTCGTGTGCGGCATCTCGCCGCGGGTGCGGCGTGTCTACACCGGGCAGGGCGAGGGCGGCGGGGGACGGGAGGCGGGGTGAAGCTCCGGCGAGCGGCGGCGATCGGCGGCGGGCTGGCGACGGCGGCCGGGCTCGCCTACGTGCTGGAGCGGGCCGGCGCCCGCCACTTCCAGGCGTCCGAGGAGACCCTGGCGGCGGCGGGACGCACGCTGCCGGCGGACCTCCGCCACCACTTCGTGCCGACGAGCGACGGCGGACGGATCCACGCCGTGGAGCGGGGCGAGGGCCCGGCGATCGTGCTGGTCCACGGCATCACCCTCGGGGTGGCCACCTGGGCTCCCCAGCTCCGCGCCCTGCCCGGGCGGGTGGTGGCCGTCAGCCAGCGCGGCCATGGCCAGTCGCGTGCCGGCGCGGAGGGCTACGGCTTCGACCGGCTGGGAACGGACCTGCTCGAGGTGCTGGCGGCCCTCGAGGTGCGCGACGCGGTCGTGGTCGGCCACTCCATGGGCGGCATGATCGTCCAGCAGCTGGCGGTCGAGCGGCCCGACGACCTCGAGCGCCATGCCCGCCGGCTCGTCCTGGTGGCGACCGGCCCGGGCCCGGTCGCGCCGGTCCGGGTCCGGGCCCTGGCCACGGCCGGCACGACCCGGCTGCTCGCCGTGGCCGAGCGACGGGGACAGGCGCCGCTGCCCCAGAGCGTGAGCGTGTGGGCGGCGCGCAGCGCCTTCGGCGCCGCGCCCTCGCCGGCCGACGTGACGCTCCTGCGCCAGATGCTCGACGCCATGGCCCCCGCCGGCCTGGCCGGCCTCCTGCCCCACCTCCTCGCCTTCGACGTCCGGGACCAGCTGGGCTCGGTGCGCCTCCCCGTGCACGCGGTGGTCGGGACCCGCGACGTCCTCACCCCGCCCCGCACAGCCCGAGCCATCGCCTCCCGGATCCCCGGCGCCGGGCTCACGGTGCTGCGCGGCTGCGGCCACATGGTGATGCTCGAGCGACCCGTGGAGCTGGCCGACGTGGTGGCGCCCCGGGCACGAGCGAGATGACGGACCTGCGCGCCGACCCGTTCGACGCCCTCGCTGCCGAGGCGGCAACCTGCACCCGCTGCGGCCTGGCGGCAGGGCGCACCAACGTCGTGTTCGGCGTCGGCAACCGACAGGCCCGGCTGGTCTTCGTGGGTGAAGGCCCCGGGCGCGACGAGGACCTCCAGGGCGAGCCCTTCGTCGGCCGGTCGGGCAAGCTGCTCGACCGGCTGATGGCCGAGGAGCTGGGGATGGACCGGACGCAGTGCTACGTCTGCAACACCGTGATGTGCCGGCCCCCCAACAACCGCGACCCGCGACCGGACGAGATGGCGGCCTGCCGTCCCTACCTCGACCAGAAGCTGGCCCTCATCCGCCCTGCCGTGATCGTCACCCTGGGCAACGTGGCGACCCGCGCCCTCCTCGCCACGAACGAGGGGATCCGCCGGCTCCGGGGCCGCGCCTACCCCTTTGGCGACGCGCAGCTGGTGCCGACCTACCACCCGGCGGCCGCCCTCCGCTCGGGCGGCGAGGTCGTGGCCGAGATGCGGGCCGACCTGGTGCGGGCCAAGCGGCTCTTGGCCGGACGCCGCTGACCCCTGTAGGATACTGCGTATGGTACGGCGTCCTAGGAACGCAGCCCCATGAGCGTCCGCCACGCCCTGCTGGCGTTCCTGAGCGAGGGCCCGAAGTACGGCCTGCAGCTGCGCCAGGAGTTCGAGGAGAGCACCGGCGAGATCTGGCCCCTCAACGCGGGGCAGGTCTACTCGACGCTGCAGCGGCTCGAGCGCGACGACCTGATCGAGTCCGACGACCGCGGCGAGGAGGCCGGGCCGCAGAAGATGTTCCGCATCACCGAGGCTGGCCGCAGCGAGCTCGACGTGTGGCTGAGCACGCCGCCGGACATGACCGAGCCGCCGCGGGACGAGCTCGTGATCAAGGTGCTCTCGGCGTTGCGGGTCCCCGGTATCTCGGTCCACGACGTGATCCAGGTGCACCGCCGCTACGTCGTCGAGCTCATGCAGCAGTGGACCCGGCTGAAGGAGGACGAGGGCGACCTCGACCTCACCTTCGCGCTCGTCGCCGACGCAGAGCTCCTCCGCCTCGACTCGATCGCTCGCTGGCTCGACACCGCCGACGGCCGCCTGCGGCGCGCCGGGACGGAGGCGCCCTCGGAGCGGACCGGCCCGCGCATCCGGCGGAGGCTGGTCGCGCGCAGATGAGCTTCCTCGAGCTGCGCCGGGTGTCGAAGTGCTACGGCACGGGCGCCGCCGAGGTGCACGCCCTCGTGGACGTCGACCTCGGGGTCGAGCGGGGCTCGCTCGTGGCGGTGATGGGACCGTCGGGGTCGGGGAAGTCCACGCTGCTCACGATCGCCGGCAGCCTCGAGGAGCCGACGAGCGGTGAGGTGGTGGTCGACGGCCGCTCGCTCTCGGCGATGTCGCGCAACGACAAGGCCCGCCTCCGCCGCCGGACGGTGGGCTACGTGTTCCAGGACTACAACCTCCTCGGCGGCCTCACGGCGGCGGAGAACGTCTCGCTGCCGCTCGAGCTCGACGGCATCCCGGCCAAGAAGGCCCACCGCGTCGGCATGGCGGCACTGGAGGAGCTGGGCCTGGCGGACCGGGCCGCCCACTACCCCGACCAGCTCTCGGGGGGCGAGCGCCAACGGGTCGCCATTGCCCGGGCCATCGTGGGGGAGCGGTCCCTGCTGCTCGCCGACGAGCCGTCGGGCGCGCTCGACTCGGTCAACGGCGACGCCGTGATGCGCATGGTCCTCGCCGCCTGCCGGCGCGGCGTGGCGGCGATGGTCGTCACCCACGACGCCCGGCTGGCCTCGTGGGCGGACCGGGTGGTGTTCATCCGGGACGGGAGGATCATGGACCAGACGGTCCCCCCGCCGACGCCCGAGTCGCTCCTGACGGGGGTCCCGGCCTCGGGCCCGCGCCCGTAGCGGCGGCCACCGACGGGGACCCCGCCGTGACCGGCTTCGGCCCGGCCCCGGCCTTGACGGGTGCACAATACTAAGTATGATACCCAGTATGCAACCAGACGGGGGATCCGGCTCCTGGGCCGGCATGCCGGGAGAGGACGGTGGGCGCACATGAACGTGCTCGAGCTCCGCGACGTCTCGAAGTCCTATGGCGCGGGCGCGGCGGAGGTCCTCGCCCTGGCCGGGATCGACCTCAGCGCCGACGAGGGCGACCTGGTGGCGGTGATGGGTCCGTCGGGGTCGGGGAAGTCGACCCTGCTCACCATCGCCGGCAGCCTGGAGGAGCCGACGAGCGGCGAGGTCCGCATCCTCGGAGCCTCCCTGGCGACCCTGTCGCGCGACGCCAGGGCGCGCCTGCGGCGGCGGACGATCGGCTACGTCTTCCAGGACTTCAACCTCCTCCCCGGCCTGACCGTCACCGAGAACGTCGCCTTGCCGCTCGAGCTCGACGGCGTCCCCGCCCGCCGGGCCCGCCCCGCGGCGCTGGACGTCGTGGACCGCCTGGGCCTCGGCGACCGGGGCGATCGGTTCCCCGACCAGCTCTCGGGGGGCGAGCGCCAGCGGGTCGCCATCGCCCGGGCCGTGATCGGCGAGCGCCGTCTCCTCCTGGCGGACGAGCCTTCGGGCGCCCTCGACTCCGCCAACGGCGAGGCGGTGATGACGATGATCCGCGACGCCTGTGCCCACGGGATGGCGGCGGTGGTGGTGACCCATGACGCCCACCTCGCGACGTGGGCGGACCGCACCGTCCTCCTCCGCGACGGGCGCGTGGTGCGGGCCGCCGCCGACGCCCGGGAGCCCCTGCCGGCGGCGCACGTCGGGCGCGGGTCGGCCCGGCCGGAGACCCGATGACGACGGCCGCGCCCAGCCGGGCCGCCCACGCCCGCCCGCCCGACGGAGGCGCACCTGCCCGCCGCGCCGTCATCCGCTGGGCCTGGCGGCTCTTCCGGAGGGAGTGGCGCCAGCAGCTCCTCATCCTTGCCCTCGTCACGGTGGCCGTCGCGGCCACGATCGTGGGGTCGGCCGTGGCCACCAACGACCCACAGCCGGCGAACTTCGGCTTCGGCACCGCCCAGGACCTCGTGTCCTTCACACGCGGCGGCCCGCACACCGACGGTGTCATCGCGAGCCTCCAGCACCGTTTCGGGCCCGTTGAGGTGATCGAGCAGCGCACGGTCCTCATCCCCGGGTCGGTCGACACGTACCAGGTGGTGGCCGAGAACCCGCGCGGGCCGTTCAGCGGGCCGATGCTCTCGCTCGTCTCGGGGCGGTACCCGTCGGGGCCGGGCCAGGTCGCGGTGACGAGCGGCGTCCTCTCGACGTTCCACCTGCGCGTCGGGCGCTCCTGGCGGGTCGGCGGCGCCGACCGGACGGTGGTCGGCACCGTGGAGAACCCCCAGAGCCTCCTCGACGAGTTCGCACTCGTCGCCCCCGGGCAGGTGGCGGACCCCACGCAGGTGACGGCGCTCTTCGACGCCCACGGGGCGTCGCTGGCGTCGATCGGCCACCACGTGGAGACCCCGGCGTCGGTGGCGCGTTCGAACCCCTTCAACCCCGAGACCATCTCGCTCGCCGCCCTGGTCCTCGGCATGCTGCTCATCACCCTGGTCTCGGCGGGAGGCTTCACGGTGCTGGCCCAGCGCCGGCTCCGCTCCATCGGGATGCTGGAGTCGACGGGTGCCACCGACCGCCACGTGAGCCTGGTGGTGCGGGCCAACGGCACGGTGGTCGGCGCGGTCGGCGCGACCGTCGGCCTGGTGCTCGGGCTGGCGGCCTGGCTGGCCTACCGCCCGAGCCTCGAGCAGAGCTCGCACCACGTCATCGGAGTGCTGGCACTCTCGTGGCCCGTGGTGGCGACGGCGATGGTCCTGGCCGTCGTTGCCGCGTACCTGGCGGCGGCACGCCCGGCCAAGGCGGTCACCAAGGTGCCGGTCGTGGCCGCGCTCTCGGGCCGCCCCGCACCACCCCGGCAGATCCGCCGCTCGGTCGTCCCCGGCATCGTCTGCCTCGTGGGCGCCTTCCTCCTCCTCGGCTACTCCGGCGCGCACGTCGGCGGGGGCAACGGGAACAGCGGCATGCCGGCGCTCTTGCTCGGGCTCCTGCTCCTGGTCCCGGGCATCATCCTCCTCGCGCCGTTCCTCCTCTCGCTCACGGGGAGGCTGGCCCGGCCGGTGCCCGTCGCGGCGCGGCTCGCGTTGCGTGACCTCGCCCGCTACCGGGCCCGATCGGGGTCCGCCCTGGCGGCGATCAGCGTGGGGGTGCTGGCGGCGGTGATCGTGGTGCTCGCCGCCGCCGCCCGCTACGGGAACGTCTTCGACTACGCCGGCCCGAACCTCGCCTCCAGCGAGCTGGCCCTGCACCCCGCCCTCCCGCCTCCGGGCGTCTCGCTGGTCCACCGCAACAAGACAGGGAACCTCGTCCCCACAAAGGGCACGCCCGTGGAGACCGCCACCCCGGCGCAGCTCGCCGCCAGCGCCCGCTCCATCGCCCGGGCGCTCGGCGCCGAGCTCGTCCCGCTCCAGACCCCAGACGCCGCGTTGGCCGGCAGGAACCTGGGCCGCTCCTGGAGCGGGACGGTCTACGTGGCCACGCCCACGCTGCTCCGGGCCTTCGGGATCCCGCAGTCCGAGATCAACCCGAGCGCCGACGTGCTCAGCTCACGTCCCGGTCTCACAGGCGTCTCCAACCTGGTCCTCGACTACGGGTCTTCCACATCCAAGGGCGACTCCGCCCCCGGCGCACCCGGCTCGACATCGGTGCGGAGCTGCACGGCGGCCGCCCACTGCCTTCCGGATCCGCTGGTCCAGGAGATCGGGGCGCTCCCGACCGGGACCTCGGCGCCGAACACCGTCATCACCGAGCACGCGATGCACGAGCTCCACCTCACCGCCACTGCGTCGACATGGCTGGTGCAGGGCTCGCAGCCCTTCACCGCCGCCCAGATCGCCGGGGCGGAGCGCACCGCCTCGACCTCCCAGCTCTCGGTGGAGGCGAAGAACGACGCGCCCACCTCCACAGCGGTCACCGGCTGGGCCACGCTCTTCGGGATCGTGATCGCTCTGGGCGTGCTCGGGATGTCGGTGGGGCTCGTCCGGAGCGAGACGGCGAGCGACCTCCGGACGCTGGCCGCCACCGGCGCGTCCAGCTTCACCCGCCGCACCCTGACCGCCGTCACCGCCGGTGCGCTCGGCTTCCTCGGCGCGCTCCTGGGCGTGGCGGGGGGGTACGTCGGCATGATCGCCTGGTTGCAGGGCAACGCGCTCAACGGGGGGATCGCCGCGCTCGGGAACGTCCCGGTCACCGACCTCCTCGGCATCCTCGTGGGCATGCCGGCCCTGGCCGCGGCCGTCGGGTGGCTCCTGGCGGGACGGGAGCCCGCAGCGGTGGCGCACCGCGCGATCGAGTGAGCCAGCTGCCCCGATGCCCTTCTCCCGGTAACACCTGGACGCGGGGCTCGTCCTCGTGGTCGACCTCGTGGTGCTCGCGCCGGAGGAAGCGGCTCCGGCGCTCGACGATCCGCTGACGGGAGGTCCCGGGGCGGGGACGAGGATCGCGGGGCCGGCGGTTCAGAGCGCCGACCAGTCGGCCCGGAACGAGTACCGGTCGCCGCGGATGACGCTCTCGCGCCACTCGGCGGCCACGCCGCCCGCCGTGGCCAGCCGCTCGACCTCGAACACCGCACCCCCCCTGCGGACGCCGAGCAGGCGGCGGAGCTCGGGCGTCGGGACCCCGGGACGGATCCGCTCCCAGCCGCCGGTGACCCGCACGCCGCACGTCTCGGCCAGGGCGTCGTAGAGCGACCCGCTGGCCAGGTCGCACCCGAGCAGCCCCTCGGCCAGCGCGGCCGGGAGCCAGGAGCGGTGCAGGCTCAGAGGTTCGTCCCCCACGAACCGCAGGCGCTCCACGTACACCACGGCGGCGCCGACCTCGATGCCGAGGGGCTCGGCGGCGTCGCCCGCCTGCTCCCGGCGCTGGGCCAGGACCTCGCTGTGCTCCGGCAACCCGAGGTCCTCGGCCCGGCCGGCCAGGCTGTAGAGGGCCTGCAGAGGCTGCTCGAGCACCGACCCGGCCAGGGTGCTGCCGCGGCCCCGCTGCCGCACGATCACCCCTTCGGCTTGCAGCCGGCGCGCCGCCTCGCGGACGGTCTGGCGGCTGACGCGGTAGCTCTGCCGCAGCTCCTCGTCGGTGGGGAAGCCGTCGGCGAACTCCCCGGCGGCCACCCGGCGCCGCAGGTCCGCCAGGAGCTGGGCCCACAGGGGGACGGGGCTCCGGCGGTCCAGCGGCGTGACGGTCATGTCACCCGAGGAATCCGACGATCACCGCGGCGGCGAGCACGACCAGCACGATGGCCGCCACGGCCGAGAAGCCACGGTCGCGCTCGCGCAGGAGCCAGTTCCCGAGGACCGACAGGATCCCGGCGACCGGGGTGAGGGTGAGGATCAGCACGCCGAGGCCCATGAGCGCCTCCCCCAGGGACGGTGCGCCGAACACGTGGAACATCCGCACGTCGACGGCCACGTGGCGGGCGGTGGCCAGCTGGGCCACGAGGCCGGCCACGAGCAGCAGGAGCGACCCCGTCAGCCCCACCCGCAGCACCACCTTGACGACGGTGTTGGTGCGCGGGTCGGCCGGGGTCCCCCGGTGCTCGGTCTCCTCAGGCACTGACGATCCCCAGGGCCTTGAGGGCCATCTGCACGGCCACGAAGACGAGCACCACGGCCAGGATCCGCCCGAGGGCCCGGCCCGAGAAGTGCTGCGAGCTCTTGGCCCCGACGTAGGCACCGACGGCGACGCCCAATGCGATGGGAGCGGCGATGAACGGGAGCACGTACCCCCGGGTGAAGTAGACGAACAGGCTGGCGACGGCGGTGACGCCGATCATGAAGTTCGAGGTGGCCGCCGCCACCTTGATCGGCACCTTCATGCCCAGGTGCATCGCCGGCACCTTGAGGAAGCCGCCGCCCACGCCGAGGAGCCCCGACAGCAGGCCGGCCACGAACGACACGGCCCAGCCGATCCACAGGCGGACGGCCCGGTAGACCACGAGCCGGCCGTGCCCCAGGTCGTAGTAGGCGCCGCCCAGGTGGCCGCGCTCTTCCCACCCCGTGCGCTCGCCCGATGCGACCAGCGCGGCGGCCTCGTCGGAAGCGCCGTGACCCCCCGGTCCGGCCGCCCCGGCCAGCCCGCCGCTCGCCGCTCCGGCGGCCGACGGCGCGACGGCGCCCGTTGCAGGCGCCGGCTCCCCGGCCGCCTCCTCTGCGCCTTCCCCCTCCTCGCTCCGGCCGCGAAGCATCAGGGCGGCGGTGACGAGCATCACCGCGCCGAAGACGCCGTCGATCACCTTGGGAGCGATGAGCACCGCCACGATCCCTCCGGCGAGGCCGCCGACGGTGGTGGCGATCTCGAGCACCAGCGCCAGGCGCATGTTGGTCTGGCCCGATCCCGTGTACGCGCTGCCCGAGGCGGCCGAGGTGGCGACCACGGCGACGAGCGACGAGGCGACGGCTGCCCGGGTGTCGAACCCGAAGGCGAGCACGAGGGCCGGCACGATCACGACCCCGCCGCCGATGCCCACCACGGCGCCGAGCCAGCCGGCGAAGATCCCGAGGCCCAACAGCTCCACCGCCGTCGTGGTGAAGACGTGCGGGTGGACGACGGCGACCACGTGGACCACGTGCCAGAGGGCGAGAAACGTACGGATGTTCGTAGTATCGCGCGTTCGGCGGGAATTGTCACGTGCCGCTCAACGGCGGCCTGCCGCGCGGATACCGGGGAGGGTATGTATAGATTATACCCCCATGGGTATCCGTCACCTCCAGATGCACACCGCACCCCCGCAGGGGGGCGCCATCGCCCTCTCCGACCCCGAGCGCGCTCCCGGCCTGTTCGCGCGGCTGGGGACCTGGGCCGGATCGCACCTACGGGCGGTCCTGCTCGGCTGGCTCGTCGTGCTGGTGGTGTTCGGAGCCTTCGCCCCCAAGGTGGAGTCCGCCCTGGCCGGGGCCGGCTGGCAGGACTCCACCAGCCAGTCGGTCCAGGCCCGGCAGGTGATCGCCAAGGACTTCGCCGGCCTGGGGTCGAGCGCGCTCCAGGTGGTCGTGGTCGACCGCGGCGCACCCATCGCCGGCGACCCCAAGGCGCAGGCGGTGCTCACCCGGGTCGAGGCCACGCTGCGGGCGAACGCCGACGTCTCCACGGTCGTCCCGCCGAGACCGGGGTCGAGCATCTCGGCCGACGGCCGCACCGCCGTGGTGACGGCCGGGGCGGCGGTGGGCACGAACCAGATGGTGCGGGCCGCCGGCGACCTCGCCGGGCCGCTGTCCAAGCTCGGCACCCGGCAGGTGTCCGTCACCCTCACCGGCGACAGCGCTCTGTGGGCGGACTTCAACTCGGCGAACCACTCGGCCATGATGCGCTCGGAGATGCTGTCGTGGCCGGTGACGATGGCCATCCTGGTCATCGCCTTCGGGAGCCTGGTGGCGGCCGGCCTGCCCCTCATGCTGACCATGGCCGGGCTCCTCGTCGCGGCCGGGGCCCTGGTGCTGCTGAACCATCTGACCCCCGTGTCCATCTGGGCGCTCAACTTCGCCCTCATGTTCTCCCTGGCCCTGGGGATCGACTACGCCCTGTTCCTCGTGGTGCGGTTCCGCGCCGCGCTGGACCGCCGCAACGCCCGGCCGGGTGACCGGGAGGCCGCCGCCGCCGCCGCCGGGGAGACGCTCGCCACCGCCGGGAAGGCCGTCGCCTTCTCGGCGCTCACCGTGGTGGCCTCGCTGGCGTCGATCCTCGTCGTTCCCAGCCCCGCATTCCGGTCGATGGCGATCGGGATCATCCTCTCGGTCGTGGCGGTGCTCGCCGCCACCCTCACCCTGCTCCCTGCCGTGCTCGGCAAGCTCGGCACGCGCGTGAACTCGGCCAGGATCCGGGTTCGGCGGAGCCACCCCGAGCGCCCGCACGGGCACCGCCTCGAGGAGCGCCTGCACGCCTGGGGCCGCCTCTTGTGGGCACACCCCTGGCCGGCCGCGCTCGCCGGTCTCGGCGTGCTCCTCCTCGCCGCCGTCCCCGTCATCGGGCTGCGCACCTCGATGCCGTCCATCACCATCATCCCGGCCACGGCCAACGCCCGGGTGGGCTATGCCCAGGTCACCAGCGCCTTCGGCCCTGGCTTCCCCGGGACCCTGCAGGTCCTCGTGCCGGCCGCCGACCAGGCAGCCGGCGTGCAGGCGGCCAGGCAGACGCCCGGCGTCGCCGCCGTCATGGCCGGGCCCACCCGCGGCAGGTGGTCGCTCGATCAGGTCGTCCCCACGACGGGGCCTTCGACCGTCGCCACCGGGACGACGATCGAGGCGCTCCGCCACGACCTGCCGCCCGGCTCCCTCGTCGGCGGGGCGGCGGCCGAGAACTACGACCTCGAGCAGGCGCTGGCCAGCCACACCCCGCTCGTGTTCGGGATGCTGGCCGGGCTCGGGTTCCTCCTCCTCCTCCTCGCCCTGGGCGCCCCTCTCGTGGCCTTCGCCGGGGTGGTGATCACCGGCCTGTCGGTGGCCGCGGCCTTCGGGGTCGCCCGCCTCATCTTCCAGGACGGCACCTTGTCGGGGCTGCTGCACTTCACGCCGCAGGGGTTCGTCGACGCCTGGGCTCCGCTCTTCTTTGGGGCCATGGTCTTCGGCGTTGCCATGGACTACACCCTGTTCCTCCTGTCAGCGGCGAAGGAGCGCTACGAGACCCACGCCGACCCCGAGCACTCCATGGTCGGATCGGTGCGGACGTCGGGACGGGTGGTCGTCTCGGCCGCGGCGGTCATGATCGCCGTCTTCCTGACCTTCGCCCTCTCGGGGCCGCTCGCCCCGAAGGAGATGGGGATCATCCTGGCGGTGGCCGTCGCCCTGGACGCACTGGTCGTCCGCCTGGTGCTCCTTCCCGTCCTGCTGCGGCTCACCCATCACGCCGCGTGGCACCAGCCGCGCTGGCTGGCCCGCATCCTGCCGAAGGTGCGCTTCGCCCACTGACCGGCGGCGCCGCCGGCGCGGGTGTCGGTCAGTGAGTGGCGACCCGGTCGGGCGCGGGGGCCCGGCCGGGCGTTGCGGCCCGGTCGGACGCGGGAGCCTCCGCGGCCTCCGCGGCGTCGTCCTCGGGTGTGAAGAAGCCGACCGAGTGCCCGGCGCCGGACAGCGGCACGAAGTTCCAGTGGTCGCCGTAGGCGAACGAATGCGCCCCCCGCGCCCGCAGGAGTCCCGAGAGCCCCTCGACCTCGCCTCCCTCCACCCGCACCGCCAGCACCATCGCCCCGTGCCGGAGGGAGGCCGACAGGCCGTCGCAGTACTCGCAGTCGTTCGTGAGCAGGCGTTGCACGACGCGCACGACCGCGACCGGGACGCCGTGGGCGCCGACGCGGGGATCGAGGCTCTTGGCGCCGGCGTCGCCGACGAACGTCCACACGTCGTCGGCGGTCTTGCCCGCCCGCAGCTCCGCCGCCAGCTCGTTGCCCACCACGGGGTCGTCGACCACGGCGAACAGTCGATGGTGGGGCGGGAGGACGAAGAAGGTCCCGGTCGACTCCTGTTGGTCCACTGCCATGCCGAACCGCCTCCTTGCGCTCAGGCCGAGACCGCGTCCTCTGCGAGCACGCGGTGCACCTCTTGGAGGACCTCCTCGTCGTCGGCGAGCGCGAACTGGTCGCTCAACCATGCGCCGGCGAGCTCCCCGCGAACACGGCGCAACGTGCCGTCGGGCCGGTAGACGAGCCGGTCCAGGAGCCCGTCGCGCACGACGACCCCGAACGGCTCGGGGTCCCACCCCGCGCTGGCCACGATGGTGCGGATCTGCGCGAGGGAGAAGGGGGAGTCGGCCCAGAGGGGGAGCCATGTCATCACCTCGTCGGGCTTGCGCCCACCCACGAGGTAGCCCATGCGGGCTGTGTCGTCGGTGAGCACGGCGAGGACGTCGATCAGCCGGCCGTGCCAGCCCCGCTCCGCCGCCAGCTCGGCTGCGACCCCCGCCCGGACGGCTCCGTTGGCGGCGACGTGGTGCGCCAGGGCGTCGGAGAGCTCCTCCAGCGTCGGCTCGGATGCCTCCGTCTCGCTCGCAGCGTCGCGCTCCAGTTGCATGACGCCCCTCCTTGTGGGTCGTACGGCCGGCGCCCCTGCGCCGGGCGCCGCTCCTGCGACCAACGTTGCCGCAGCCGCCGCCCCGGCGATAGGGCCGAACGTCACAGGCGACCCGACCAGCGCGCCACGCCCGGCGCGGCGCGGCACGCGCCACGCGCCACGCCGGCGGCACCGGCCGGAGCCGGTCAGCGGGGCGGCGCCGAAGGAGGGATCAGGGGCGCGACGGGCTCAGCCGTCGCGCTTCGAGGAGAACCGCCGCCACCACCCACGGCCCGGCGGCGGGGCTTCGTCGGCGCACTGGCACCGTTGCGACTTGGGAACGTGGGCGAGCACTTGCTCGACGTGGGCGCCACATCCTCGCCACGAGGGACGCCCGCAGCGGCGGCAGGTCACAGCTCTACACATACCCGGTAGGGTATCATCAGAGTACGGAGGGGTGGCCGCGGCAAGCGGAAGATCGAGGAGGTGTGCGGTGGAATTGCCCGAGGAGGTGGTGAAGGACGCTCGCCGCCGGCTGCACCGCGCGACCGGACAGCTGGGCGCGGTCGACCGGATGCTCGCCGAAGGGCGCGAGTGCAAGGACATCGTCATGCAGCTCTCCGCCGCGACCAAGGCGTTGGAGCAGGTCGGCTTCAAGATCGTGGCGGCAGGCCTCACCTACTGCGTCGAGCACCCGGACGAGGCCGCAGAGCAGGGCTACCCGCTCGAGGAGCTCCAGCGCATGTTCATGCGGCTGGCCTGAGCGCCGCGCCGGGTACGCCGGGCGCGCCCGCGTCCGTGTCAGGCGGCGCAGCGGTTCGGACCGAGCTCCAGTCGGCGCGCGTCCTCGAGCGGCGCCGAGGCGGCCCCGTTGTTGATCCGGACGATCTCGTGGTAGTGGGGCGGCCGCGGCCGGGCCCGGTGCGCCGCCCAGTCCACGAAGCGGTCCTCGGACCACGCCAGCTGGTCGAGGGAGGACCGCAGCTCGCCCAGCGACGCGCCGACGACGACGTTCGGCGCGACCACCACCGAGTCGCCGTAGTGGGCGGGCAGCACGGTCACGTCCACCGGCATGGCGATCACCTTGGCGTGGAGCGACCGGTAGAGGTCGTGGGCGAACGCCTCGGCCTGGTCGGCCAGGTCCGGCCGGCCCACGCCGTCCACGAAGAGCGTGTCGCCGGTGAGGAGCGCCCGGCCGCCCACCTCATAGAGGGTCGACCCCGGCGTGTGGCCGGGTGCGGTGAGGACCGTCACCCCGAAGTGCTCCTGGCCGCCGAGGGAGAACCACTGGTTGTCGTCGAGAGGCTCGAAGGGGAACCGGTAGCCGTCGGCCGGGTTGAGGTGGACGGACGCCCCGGTCGCCCCGGCGAGCGCCCGCACGCCGCTCAGGTGGTCGGCGTGCAGGTGGGTGTCGAACACCCGGGTGATGCGCCATCCCGCTCGCTCCGCGATCCCGAGGTAGCGCTCGACGTCGAGCGACGGGTCGACCACGAACGCCTCCGAGCCGGCGCCCACCACGTAGGAGAGACAGCCCTTGCCCCGTCGGCGGACCTGCACCACCCGCGCCGCGCCGAGCTCCAGGACTGCCGTGTCGTACACGGCCGACCACGCCAGCATGCCCCCGGTCAGGTTCAGCGCCGGGATCCCCGCGGCGCGCATGGCGTGGACGGCTCGGGCGGACCGCGCCCCGCTGGCGCAGATCACGACGACCTCTCGGTCGCGGGCGACCTGGTCGAGCGCCGTCGCCAGGTGCGAGAGCGGGAGGTTCCGCGCGCCGGCCAGCGCCCACGCCTCGAACTCCTCGGGCTCCCGCACGTCCACGAGCTGCGGCGCGTCACCGGTGCCGAGGACGGCAGCCAGCTCCTCGGCCGTGATCTCGGGCGATGCGCCAAGGGCCAGGGTGTCCATCGTCTCCTCCCGTCGGTCCGGCGCGCGTCCTCCCGCGCACCCCTGCATTATACCCCCCACGGTATCGGGAATTCGAGGGTCTTCCCCCGGTGCCCCGATGCCGGCGGCAGGCCGTGCCGGTCCGACCGGCCGCCGACTAGCGTATACGGGGTGGGGTATCCAGCCGTTCCGGCCCGCGCCGGTGCCATCGCGTGGAGAGGCGAGCTCGTCTCGCTGCGCAGCGCGGTGCCCGTCGTCCGAGCCATGCCCGACCCGAGGAGCCCAAGGAGGGAGACCGTGCACTACACCAACACGATCAGGTTGCACCGAGGCTTTGACGACGCGGTGACCGAGGTGAAGGACGCGCTCAAGCTGCGGGGCTTCGGGACCCTCACGGAGATCGACGTCCAGGCCACGTTGAAGGAGAAGCTCGGGGCGGACATGGAGCCGTACCTCATCATCGGCGCGTGCAACCCGTCGCTCGCCCACCGGGCACTCGACGCCGAGCGCCGGATCGGTGCGCTGCTGCCGTGCAACGTGGTGGTGCGCCAGGACGGTGACTCGGTGATCGTCGACGCCCTCGACCCCGCCATCATGGTCGGCGTCACCGACAACCCGGCGCTCCAGCCCGTCGCCGAGGAAGCGGCGCGGCTCATCGGCGAGGCGCTCGCCGCGCTCGGCGGCACTGCCGCTGCAACCGACGACCGGGCGTGAGGCCGCAGGGGCGACCGAAGCGAGCGCCCGTGTGGCGCACGCCGCCGCGCTCACCCCGCGGTGCTCACCGAGCGGTGCTCACCGCGCGGTGCTCACCCCGCCAGGCTCGGGGGTGGCCGCAGCCACCGCAGGGACTCGGTCTCGCCGAGCAGTGACAGGCGCCGTTCCAGCACGGGATTGTCGCCGCTCTGGCTGGTGTGGCAGGCGATCGCCCGCTGCTGGCGGACGCGGTCGACCCGGAGGACCAGGTCGACCTCGGCCTCGGGCCGACCGACGAAGGTGGTGCCGAACTCCGCGTTGAGCGCCTCGGCGACGTGCTGCGGCAGGGCCCAAGCCAGCGCCGGGAGCGCCGGCGCGCCGGCCAGCGCGGCCTCGGTGGCCCGGCAGTGGTCGGGATGGCCCGTCACCCCACCCTCGTCGAAGACGACCAGGAGGTCGGCGCGCACCTCCTCGGCCACCCTCGCCACCGCCCCGGCCAACATGTCGAGCGGCTCGCCCGCCAGCGAGCCGTCGGGATGCTCCAGCAGCTCCACCCGACCGACGCCGAGCGTCACCGCCGCATCGGTCAGCTCGACGCGGCGCACGTCGCCGAGGGCGGCGTCGGACACGCCGAGGGTGGACGCCTCACCCCGGGTGAAGCAGAGAACGGAGACCGCAGCACCGGCTTCCACGAAACGGTCGAGCAGCGCGCCGAGACCGAAGCTCTCGTCGTCGGGGTGCGCGCACACGACGAGCACCGATTCGACGGGCGGGAGCTCCCGGCTGCTCGGGTCGAGCGCCCAGGCCATGGCGCTGCGGTCCTGACCGCTCCTCAGGAAGCGGCGTGCGCGTGCTCGGCGATCTGGCGCCGGACGTCGTCCATGTCCAGCTCCTGGACCTTGGTGATCAGCTCCTCCAGCGCGGCCCCGGGGAGGGCGCCCGCTTGGGCGTAGAGGAGCACCTGGTCGCGGAACACCATCAGGGTCGGGATCGACATGATCCCGAACCGGGCGGCCAGCTCCTGCTGGTCCTCGGTGTCGACCTTGGCGAACACCACGTCCGAGTGGGTCTCCGACGCAGACTCGAAGATCGGTGCGAACATGCGGCACGGCCCGCACCAGCTCGCCCAGAAGTCCACGAGCACCGTTCCGTTCGAGCCCACCGTCTCGTCGAAGTTGTCCTTGTGCAATGCGACGGTCGCCACCGGTTCCTCCTCTGCTCGACCATCTCGAATGCCGCCTCGCGGCTTCGGTCAACTCAACCAGTATACGGGTGGGGGTATTCCCGGCGCTCACGGGGAGCGCCCGATGGCGGGATGGCTGGTGCCGAGGCTCGGGTCTCCCGGGTGGGCCACCGTCGCCTCCGAAGAACGCCTGTCCGAGATCGCGGGTAGACCGGTTCGCCATGCGAAGGATCTGGCGCAGGCTCCTGCCTCCGTGGGCGGACCGCAACCTGCGGGTGGTCCTCGCCGCCCGGGCGGCGATGAGCGTCGCCCGCGCCATCGCCTCGGTCGTCACCGCGCTGTACCTCGACGCCATCGGGTTCTCCGCCATCGAGATCGGCGTGCTCTTCGTTGGGGTGACGGTGGCGTCCGCCCTGATGAGCACCCTGGTCGGCTTGGTCGCCGACCGTTGGGGGCGAAAGCCCTTCCTCGTGGTCGTGCCCTTCGTCGCGGCCGGCGCCGCCATCGTCTTCGCCGAGGTCCGGGTCACGGCGCTGCTCTTTGCCGCCGCCGCCCTGGGCACCTTCGGGCGGGGCGCCGGCGCGGGCGCCGGGAACGTCGGCCCGTACCAGCCTGCGGAGTCCGCCCTGGTCGCCGACGGCGTCAGCGGTGACCGGCGTGCAGCCGCCTTCGGGCGGATCGCCTTTGCCTCCTCGCTCGGCGCGCTCGTCGGCGGGCTCCTGGCCGAGCTCGTCCGTACCACGCCGCACATGACCGCCAGCGCGGCGACCGCCGCCTACCGTCCGGCGTTCCTGGCCGCCGCCGCGCTGTCGGCGGTGGCCGGGCTCCTCGCCCTGCTGCTGCGCGAGCCGGCCCGGAGGCCCGAGGCGGCCGAGGAGCGTCGCCGCCCGCGGTTTCGGTGGCCTCGCCGCTCGTGGGGGGCACTGTGGCGCTTCTGGGTGACCAACGGCACGAACGGCGCGGCGATCGGTCTCTTCGGCCCCTTCGTGAGCTACTGGCTGTACCGCCGCTACGGGGCCACCCCGGGGACGATCGGCGTGCTGTTCGCCCTCGTCAACCTGGCATCCCTGGGCTCGGCCCTGGCCGCGGCGCGGGTGGCCCGCCGGCTCGGCACGGTCCGGGCCATCAGCATCGTGCGGGCCCTGGGCGCGGTGCTGCTCGTGCCCATGGTGCTCGCCCCCGCCTTCTGGATCGCCGGGGCCGTCTACCTCGTGCGGATGATGGTCCAGCGCGTCGGGCTGCCGCTGCGACAGTCGTTCACCCAGGACATGGCCCATCCCGACGAGCGCGCCAGCGTCGCCGCCCTGTCGAACCTGCCGGCCCAGGCCACGATGGCCGGCAGTCAGGCCGCCGCCGGCTACCTCTTCGACGAGGTCAGCCTGGCGGCGCCGTTCGAGCTGGCGGCCGTGCTGCAGATGGTGAACGCGCTCCTCTACGGGCTGCTGTTCTCGCTGCGGCCGCCTCGCCCGGCGGTCGAGCCGGAGGGCGAGCGAGACGGATGAGGGCGCCCGGAGGGGGTCTCAGCGGCCGGTCCTGGTGAGCAGCGTCGGGGGACGGCCCTCGTGCACCATGCCCGAGCCGTCGATGGCCGGGTGGTTCCCGGTCCGGGTGATGATCGTGAAGAGGACGGCTGGCGCGCACCCGCACCCCCACCCGCCGGGCACCCGCGTCGGTAGCATGCTGGCAGATGACGACCGACGTCTCGCTCGCCCCCGAGCACCTCGACGGGTACCGCCGGGAGCTGACCGGCTACTGCTACCGCATGCTGGGCTCGGGCCTGGAGGCGGAGGACGCCGTGCAGGAGACCCTGGTGCGGGCCTGGCGCGCCTCGGACCGATTCGAGGGGCGCTCGAGCGTGCGCTCCTGGCTCTACCGGATCGCCACCAACGTGTGCATCGACATGAGCCGCCAGGTCCAGCGACGGGCCCGGCCGATGGAGATGGGACCGGCATCGCCACCGGACGAGCGGATGCTCGGGGCGCCGCTCCCGGAGGCGACGTGGGTCACCCCGGTGAGCGACGCCGCGGCCGGTCCCGAGAGCGCCGACCCGGCCGAGATCGCGCAGTACCGGGAGTCGGTCCGCCTGGCGTTCGTCACCGCCCTCCAGCACCTCCCGGCGCGCCAGCGGGCTGCCCTCATCCTCTGCGAGGTGCTGCGCTGGCAGGCGTCCGAGGTCGCCGAGCTGCTGGAGACCAGCACGGCCGCGGTGAACAGCGCGCTGCAGCGCGCTCGGGCGTCCTTGGCCGACGTCCCGCCCGAGCCCCACCCCCAGGACCCGACCGGCGAGGACGCCGAGCTCCTGCGCCGCTACGTGGACGCCTTCGAGCGCTACGACATCGAGACGCTCGTCACCCTCCTCCACGACGACGCCGTCCAGTCGATGCCGCCGTTCGCCATGTGGCTCCAGGGTGCCCGTGCGATCGGTCGGTTCATGCTGGAGCCCCAGCCGAGCGCCTGCCGGGGCTCCCGCCTCCTGCCCCTCCGGGCGAACGGCTGCCCCGCGTTCGCCCAGTACAAGCCGGACCCGGCCGGTGGGCTCGCCCCGTGGGCGATCCAGGTGGTCGAGACGTCGGAGGGGAAGATCGCCTCGCTGAGCTTCTTCCTCGCCTTCCTGGAGCCGGAGCGCCTCTTCCCGGCGTTCGGCCTTCCGCTGCACCTGGACGACTAACGGGGCTCCGCCCCAGCCCGACGAGCTGTACGTAGCCCACGATCTGCGGGTGCCTTCGGGCGCGGGCTCCGGCCGAGCGCACTGCTTGGCCGGGTGGTTACCCTGCCGTCATGAACCGC
>JAJYVT010000047.1 GCA_021791845.1 Actinomycetes bacterium
CGTCGAGCTGGACGACCAGCTCACAGTGAGCAAGCAGGTCTCGGACATCAAGACCCTGGTCGGCGAGCACGTCAACGGCATCATCACCTTCCCCCTCAGCACAACAGCGGTGCTGCCGGCCGTTGCCAGCGCCCGCAAGGCCGGCATCGACGTCGTCGGCCTCGGCACCCTGAAGGGCACAGAGCTCAAGTACAAGCGGTCCGCCACAGCGTTCAACGCCGTGGTGACCCAGGGCGCCGTGTCCAACGGCAAGGTGGAGGGCAAGGCCTTCGCCAAGGCGATGCACGACAAGGGCGGCTTCGTCGCCATCAACATCGCGGCCCCGGTGCCCGGCGTCCGGTTCCAGCTGCAGCAGGAAATCAAGGTCGCCCTCGAGGGCCACCCGAAGATGCACCTGCTCGGGCAGGAGTTCAACACGACCACAAACGAGGCCGGCGGGATCAAGGCCATGGACGAGGCCATCACGCGCTGGGGCAAGCAGATCAAGGGCATCATCGCCTACAACGACTACAGCGCAGAGGGCGCCGCCGTCGCGGCCAAGAACAACCACCTGAAGGTCCCGGCCGTCTTCGGGCGCAACGGTGACCCGACAGCGGTCACAGCCGTCAAGAGCGGTGAGATCACGGATCTCTCCACAATCCGGCCGTGGACAGAGGGTGCGACGGCGATGAACGTGATGTACCGGCTCCTCAAGGGAACAAAGCACGTCCCCGTCATCGCGACAGTCGGCGTCACGCTGTACACGAAGAAGAACATCAAGAAGCGCGTCAGCTGGACAAAGGCGATCAACGAGATCGCCTCGGGCAAGATCAAGGGTGAGGACGCGCCGTCCGGGTCGTGAGCGAGCACCACGACTGATGGAGCGCCGGGAGTCGAAGGGCGGTAGCCGGTGACCGTGACCGTGAACGGTCGTGATCCTGTGCCGGGGTCCGCCTCGCTCCCGGCGCTCCTCGCACTGGAGTCGATCGAGAAGTGGTACGGCGGGACGCCGGCGCTGAGCGGCGTCTCGTTCGACTGCCGCCCTGGTGAGATCCACGCCCTCATCGGCGAGAACGGCTCCGGGAAGTCGACGTTGCTCAAGGTCGCCTCGGGCGAGATCCGACCGGACGGCGGCTCGATCTCGATCGACGGCCGCCACGTGCGGTTCCGTCAGCCGACCGATGCCCTCCGGTCGGGCATCGCCTTGATCCCCCAGGAAGTGCCGCTGGTCCACTCGCTGACGGTCGCCGAGAACATCTCGCTCGGCTCCCTCCCGTCCCGCAGCTTCGGGATCGACTGGAAGGGGTGCCGGCGGCAGGCGAAGGCGGCCCTCGCCCTCCTCGGCGAGCACGAGCTGGACGTGACACGTGACGTGAACATGCTCACTGCCGACAAGCGCCAGCTGGTCGCCATCGCCCGGGCGCTCGCCCGCGGCCAGCGCATCCTCCTGCTCGACGAGCCGACCTCCTCCCTCTCGCTCAGCCAAGCCAACCGCCTCTTTGCCGTGCTGCGACAGCTCCGCCATCAGGGCATCGCCATGGCGTACGTGACGCAGCGCCTGGCCGAGCTGGAGCAGGTTGCGGACCGGGTGACGGTCATCCGGGACGGGAGGGTCGTGGCCGCCATGGACGTCGGCCAGGCCGACGCGGGCCAGATCGCCGAGTTGATGGTCGGCCGGCCGCTGGGCCAGTCGTCCGGCTCCGGCACAGCCACGCGTGCCGGGGCCGGCACCGCCCTCTTGGAGGTGGAAGACCTCCAGATGCTGCCCTCGCTGCGCAGTGCATCGCTGACGGTCCACGCGGGAGAAGTGGTCGGCGTCGCCGGGCTGGAAGGCTCCGGGGCGTCGGAGCTGCTCGCCGCGCTGGCGGGTGTCGGTTCGGAGCCGCACGGTACCGTCCGCCTGGGGGGTGAGCCGCTCCCGCTCAACTCGGTCCGCGCCGCCATGTCCCGGGGTGTGGGCTTCCTCCCTCGTGACCGCCGGCTCGAAGCCCTTGTCCCGGCGCTCAGCGTGGCCGAGAACATGCACCTGTCGGAGCTGAGCTCGCTGTGGCCGCCGTTCGTGGGACTGCGGCGCCGGCGCCGGCAGGCGGCGGCGCTCGCCCGCCGCTTCTCGGTGCGCATGCCCGGGATCGAGGCGCCCGCCGCCGCTCTGTCCGGTGGCAACCAGCAGAAGCTGGTCATGGCACGCGTCCTGGCCCGCAATCCGCGGCTCCTCCTCCTGAGCGAGCCGACCCGCGGGGTGGACGTCGGTGCCAAGATCGACATCTTCCGGGCCGTGCGGGCGTACGCGCAGGGGGAGCGGGCGGCGGTCGTGTACTCGAGCGAGTTCAAGGACCTCATCGAGTGGTGCGACCGCATCGTGGTGCTCTACCGGGGTCACACGGTCGGCGACTACCCGGCAGGGTCGCTCGCCGAGGAGGACGTCATCCGCCTGGCCGGTGGTGCGATCGCCACCCGCCCCGAAGGTGCATGATGGCGTCGGTCGAGCGGCGGACGAGGCAGAGGACAGGGAGCGGGGCCGTGAACGAGCTGCCACAAGTCGGTGCAGACCTGACCCTCCAGCGGGATCCCGTCGGATGGCTGAAGCGCGGCCGGCGCTACGTCGGGCCGGGCGGAGCGCTGGTCGGCATCGTCGTCGTCTTCTCCTCGCTCCATCCCTTCTTCATCCACGGGCAGAACATCACAAACATCCTCACGTCCAACAGCGACCTCATGCTCGTCGCTGCCGGGATGACGTTCGCGATGATCGGCGGCGGGTTCGACCTGTCGGTCGGCTCCGTGATGGAGGCCACGGGCGTGCTGCTCGCCGGCCTGCTGGCGGTCGGGGTCCCCCAGCTCCTCGCCATCATCATCGCCGTGTTGTGCGCAGGGCTCTTCGGAGCCTTGGTCAACGGCTTCCTGATCGGGTACGCGCGCTTGAACTTCCTCGTCGTGACGCTGGGCACGATGACGGCCGTCCAGGGCCTGGTCTACGTCGTCACCAACGGGAACACCCTGTCACTCTCGAAGTGGCACATGGTCGCAGCCATCGGCACCGCCAAGGCCCTCGGGATCGGCATCCCGATCTGGTTCATGATCGGGGCGGTCGTGATCGCCGGCGTCTGCCTGCGCTTCACCCGCGTCGGTCGGGCCATCTACGCCGTCGGCGGCAACCGGGAGGCGGCCAGGATCGCCGGCATCCGGGTCGGACTGATCACCATGCTCACCTACGGAGCGGCGGGGTTGTTCGCCGGCATGGCCGGGATCGTCGACGCCGGCCGACTGGCGGCGGCGTCGCCGACAGTCGGGGCCACCATCAACCTCATCGCCGGCGCGGCGGTCCTGTTGGGCGGGACCAGCTTCTCGGGCGGCGAGGGAGGCATCTTCGGCACGATCCTCGGTGTGCTGCTCATCGGCGCGCTGGAGAACGGGCTCGGCGTGATCGGGGTCTCCGACTTCTGGTCGAACGTGGTGACCGGGATCGTCCTCATCGTTGCCGTGGGCCTGGACCAGTTCCAGAAGGCCCGGACGCGCCGCCGGTTCACCAGGGAGTCGACGGAGGCGGGGAAGGCGGGTGAACCGGTCGAGCAGCTGGCGGCGCCCGTCGGCGCCTACGAGCCCGCCGCTGCGATCGCCACACCTCCCCTGGGACCGCGACCGGCCGATGGCTGACCGTCTCGCCGATGGACCTGCCGCCGACGGCAGCACCGGCATCCGGTGAGCGCCCTGTTCCACGCGGCGACGGCGCGGGTCGACGTCCCGGCGCAGACCGCCTTCGCCTACCTCGGCGACGGCCTGCGCCAGACCGAGTGGACGCTCGGGAGCTGGGACCGGGAGGCGGTCGACGAGCAGCTCTTCCGCGGCCGGTCGCTCTTCGACGGCGGCGAGGTCTACGTGCGGATCTCGACCGCTCCCGCCGAGCTGGTCGTCGACTACGAGATCGGGCCGGCTCCGGACCAGCTGCGGCGCGTCAACTCCGCCAGGGTGGTGCCCGGCGAGACGCTCGGTTGGCCGCGATCGAGTTGCGTGGTGACCCTGATGAAGTGGCGGACCGCCACCCAAGACGACGCCCTTTGGGAACGCCTCTGTGCCGCCTACGACGCCGAGATCCACATGATCAAGGGCAGGCTCGAGCTCGGGTTCTGACCATGGAGATCGCAGACGTCGCTCCCTCGCAGCGGACGCTGCCGGCGCTCCTCGCCCAGCGGGCTGGGTCCAGCGGTGACGCGCCGCTGCTTCGGTTCGGTCCGATCGCTCGCTCGGCGTCGGCGATGACCGAGCGGGCGGCGCGCCTTGCGGGCGCCTTTGCGGCGCGAGGCGTGCGCGCCGGTGACCGGATTGCCCTGCTCAGCCAGAACCGCATCGAAGTGCTCGACAGCTTCGCGGCGTGCGGGTGGCTCGGCGCCGTCCTCGTGCCCATCAACACCTCGACCCGGGGACCCCAGCTCGAGCACATCCTGGGGAACGCCCAACCGCGGGTGCTGGCGGTCGAGCCGGACCTGCTCGAGCGGCTCGACTCCGTCGACGGTCTCCCCGACGCACTGGAGCAGGTGTGGGGACTCGGGGACCATCCGGCGGCGTGGCGCGGGCGGCCGATCACCTCGTTCCCCGAAGACGGCGACGCCGTCGTGCCCGCCCCGGTGCAGCCGGGCGACGACCTCGCCGTGCTCTACACCTCGGGCACGACCGGACCGTCCAAGGGGGTGCGCTGCCCGCACGGCCAGTTCTACTGGTGGGGCGTCAACTCGGGTGGGGCCCTCGGCGTGCGGGAGGGCGACGTGCTCTACACGTGCCTTCCCCTGTTCCATACCAACGCGCTCAACGCCTTTTTGCAGGCCCTGGTGAACGAGGCATGTCTCGTCGTCGGTGCGCGCTTCTCCGCGTCGCGATTCTGGGACGAGCTCGCTGAGAGCGGCGCAACCGTGACGTACCTCCTCGGCACCATGGTCTCGATCCTGTGCTCGCGAGACCCGACGCCGGCCGAGCGTGCCCACCGTACCCGTGTCGCGCTCGCCCCGGCAACGCCGGCGGCGCTCTGGCCCGTGTGCAAGGAACGCTTCGGCATCGAGGTCGTCGAGGCGCACGGGATGACCGAGACGAACCTCGTGATCGGCCCGCGCGACGGTGAGCAGAAGCCGGGGACGATGGGAAGGGTGATGCCGGGCTTCCACGCCCGGGTGGTCGACGACCACGACGTCGAGGTTCCGGACGGCACCGCTGGCGAGCTGGTGGTGCGCGCCGACGAGCCCTACGCCTTCACGACCGGTTACTGGCGGATGCCCGATGCGACGGTCGCGACCTTCCGCAACCTCTGGCTCCACACCGGCGATCGAGTCGTCCGGGACGGCGACGGCTGGTACCGCTTCGTCGACCGCCTGAAGGACGCCATCCGCCGTCGAGGCGAGAACATCTCCAGCTGGGAGGTGGAGCAGGTGCTCCTCGGCCATCGCTCCGTCGCGGCGGCAGCGGTCGTGCCCGTGCCCTCTGAGCTCGGCGAGGACGAGGTCATGGCCTTTGTCGTGCCGTCGGCGGACTCTCCGCCGACCCCGGTTGAGCTCGTCGAGCACTGCCAGGAGCGGCTCGCCTACTTTGCCGTGCCGCGCTACATCGAGCTCGTGGAGGTGTTGCCGGTCACCTCCAACGGCAAGGTGCAGAAGTTCGAGCTCCGTGCCCGGGGGGTGTCGGAGACGACGTGGGACCGCGAGCGAGAGGGCTTCCGCCTTCGTCGCTGAGAGGCGGCCGGGGAGCCGCCGGAACGCCGGCGGCGCGCCACGGCGCTTGCGGGCGGTGGGTCGGCCTGATCAAATATACGTGACAGGGGGCGAGCGAGGACCCACCGGGTCGAGGAGGAGGGAGCGTGAGCGCGGACCGGCGCAGCGGATGGGCTCGGCTGCGTCACGTGTCCCTGCTGGCGGACCCGCACCCCGCGCCATCTGCCGGAGCGCGGTCGTCGGTGACGGCGTCATGAGCATCCGGCGCGGCTACGTCGACGTGCCGTGGGGCCAGCTGCACTACGCCCGCTGTGGGCAAGGGACCGGCCCCCCGGTGCTGTTGGCGCACCAGACCCCGCGCTCGTGGGACGAGTACCGGGACGTGCTGCCGCTTCTCGGCCGCGAGTACGACACGGTCGCCGCCGACACCCCTGGGTTCGGAGGGTCGGACCTCGACCCGAACGCAGGCGACTCGATCGAGCACTACGCCGAGGGGCTCGCCCTGGTGATCGACGGCCTGGGGCTCCGTCGGGTGGCGCTGGTCGGCCACCACACCGGTGCGCTGGTGGCGCTGGAGGTGGCGGCGCGGGTCCCGACACGGCTCCGGGCCGTCGTGCTCTCCTCGGCTCCGTTGCGATCAGCCGCCGAACGTGCCGCCGCGCTGGACGGACCCGGCATCGACGACGTCGAGGAGCGCCCGGACGGGGCCCACCTGGCCGAGTTGTGGTCGCGCCGGCTCGGTTTCTACCCCCCAGGGCGCCCCGACCTCCTCCACCGATTCGTCGCGGACGCGCTTCGGGTGGGCGCACGGGCCGAGGAGGGCCACCGCGCCGTGAACCGCTACGCCGCGCCGGAGCGGGCCGACGAGCTGCGGCGGGCGGGCCTCCCGGTGCTGGTCCTCGTGGGGGCGGCGGATCCCTTTGCCTACCCGATGCTGCCGCGGTGGCGGGCCGCCCTTCCCGACGCAGACGTCGTGGAGCTGGCCACAGGGATGGTCCCGCTCCCCGACCAGCTCCCCGGCGAGTTCGCCGCCGCGGTGGCCGGCTTCCTGCGGCGGGTGGACGGCTCTGAGGGGGGGGCGGCGGGACCGGCCGGCCCCGAGGATGCCGTCGCTCCGGGTGACGGGCGGCACGCCCTGTGAGGGGCGCGACGCACCCGCGGGCGGAGACGGTCGGGCGGGTGGCGCCGGACGTTGGCGGGAAGGGCATGACGTACGCCGAGATGTTCCAGTCGAGCGCGGCGGCCCGACCCGACCACCCCGCACTGGTGTTCCCCGGCGCCGTCTTCACCTACGCCGACCTCTGGGAGCGGGCCGGCCAGCGGGCCAGGCAGCTGCGCGGCCTCGGAGTGGAGCGCGGTGACACGTTCGGCCTGATGCTCCCCAACTCGCCCCAGTTCGTCGAGTTGTTCCTGGGCGCGGCGCGACTGGGCGCCGTCCCCGTGCCGGTCAACGTCCGGTACAAGACCTTCGAGGTCGCCCACGTCTGCCGAGACGGCGACCTCCGGGCGCTCGTCACCACCAGCCAGGTCGGCGAGCAGCAGCCACTGGGTCGGGTGGTGACCGAGGCGCTGGGCGGACTGGGGGCGGCCGATCCCGCCCAGCGGCTCGGCCTGGGCGGGTTCCCCCGGCTCCGCCATGTGGCCATGTTGGGTCCCACCGCCGACGCCGGGATGGTCGACGAGGCGACCCTGGACCGGATGGCGCTCGGGGTCCCCGACGAGGGTCCGGGCGGGATCAACCCGGACGAACCGGTCATGATCATCTACACCTCCGGCACGACGTCGGCGGCGAAGGGGTGCGTCTTCACCAACGACGCGCTCGCTGCCAACGCCGCCGGCACTGCCCAGCGGTTCGAGATGACCTCTGACGACCGGTGCTGGAGCCCGCTCCCGATGTTCCACGTCGCCGCGCTGCTCTTCATGTCGGCGATCTTCAGCCGCGGCGGGACCTTCATCAGCCAGGAGCGCTTCGAGCCCGGCGAGGCCCTCGCCCTGTGCGCGGAGCAGCGGCCGACGCTGCTCTACCCCCTGTTTCCCACCATCACGCTCAACCTCATGCACCATTCGGACTTCTCTTCGTACGACCGCCGTGACCTGCGTGCGATCTGCAATGTGAGCCCGGAGACCACGCAAGCGCGCATCCAGGAGGCGTTCGCTCCGGCCGTGCTCGTCAACGCCTACGGCATGACGGAGGTGTGCGGCACCCTCTCGTACAGTCGGCTGGACGACGGCAACGAGGCTCGCATGCGGTCCTGCGGCCCGCTGCTCCCGGGCTGGGAGGCTGCGGTCGTGGACCCGCTGACCGGAGACCGGCTGCCACCCGGGGCGAAGGGCGAGCTCGTGACGCGCGGACGCAGCCTCTTCAGCGGCTACTACAAGAACCCCGAGCAGACGGCGGAAAGCCGCGATGCCGACGGCTTCTTCCACACGGGCGACCACTGCTCGATGGACGAGGACGGGTTCATCTTCTTCCACGGCCGGTTGCGGGACGTCCTCAAGGTCGGCGGCGAGAACGTGTCCGCCCGCGAGGTCGAGGCGTACCTGGACTCCCATCCGGGCATCAAGATGAGCCAGATCGTCGGCATTCCCGACGACCGCCTGACCGAGGTGCCGGTGGCCTTCGTCGAGCTCGCGCCCGGCGCCGTCCTCGAGGAGGAGGATGTTGTCGCCTTTTGCCGCGGCACGATCGCGTCGTTCAAGGTCCCCCGGCACGTCCGATTCGTGACCGAGTGGCCCATGTCGTCCACGAAGGTGCAGAAGTTCCGTCTCCGCGAGCAGATCCTGGGCGAGCTCGGAGTCGACGGATGACCGGCGGCCGGCTGGGACGTTCGCCTGAGGCGACGGATGGCTAGGCTGGGGATCGACGTCGGCGGGACGTTCGTGGACATCGTCCTCGAGACGGACGGCGGCAACCTCGTCTTCGAGAAGGTGCTGGCGGAGCCGGCCGACCTCGTCGGCGCCATCACGTCCGGGGTAGAGACCGTCCTCCACGAGGCCCAGGTGCCGCCGAGCGCGGTGCGCGAGATCGTGCACGCGACGACGCGCGGGTCGAACACCGTGCTCGAACGGTCCGGCCCCCGGACCGCCTTTGTCGCCACCCGCGGCTTCCGGGACATCCTGCAGATCCAGCGAGCCCTGCGGTGGAGCATGTACGACGTGCAGCTGGAGAAGCCGGCCCCGCTGGTGGAACGCTCGCTCAGCTTCGACGTGGCCGAACGGATGCTCCCCGACGGGTCGGTCCTGCAGCCCCTCACAGAGGACGAGCTGCGTTCGGTCGCAGCCGCGATCCGGGCGTCGGGGGCCGAGGCCGTGGCCGTGGCCTTCCTGCACGCGTACGCGAACCCCGTCCACGAGCGCCGAGCCGTCGCCGTCCTGGCCGACGAGCTCCCTGGCACCGTCGTCACGGCATCCAGCGACGTGTCGCTCCAGGCTCGCGAGTACGAGCGGGCGAACACCGCCGTCGTCAACTCGTACGTCGCCACTGCCGTCTCGGACTACCTGCGGGAGCTCGTGACCAAGCTGCCGTCCACGGGGATCGAGGCTCCGGTCTGGATCATGCAGTCGAGCGGTGGCCTCGCCTCCATGGAGCAAGTGCTCGAACGACCCGTCCGCACCCTCGAGTCGGGACCGGCCGCCGGCGTCGTCGGGGCCGCCCGGTTCGGGTCCGGCCTCGGCTACGACAACGTGCTCTCCTTCGACATGGGCGGGACGACGGCCAAGGCCGCCGTGGTCAACGGCGGCGCGCCTGCGACGTCGTCCTACTTCGAGCTCCAGCGGGTCGGGAACCGGCGCGGCAGCGGCCTGCCCGTCGACATCGCCGCGCTGGACCTCGTGGAGGTCGGCACGGGCGGAGGGAGCATCGCCCACGCGCGGGAAGGGACGCTGCGGGTCGGGCCCCAGAGCGCCGGGGCGGACCCGGGGCCGGCCTGCTACGGCCGGGGCGGGACCGCTCCGACGGTGACCGACGCCAACGTCCTGCTCGGGTACTGCGACCCCTCGGCCTTCGCCGGTGGGATCGCGCTCGACGTGGACGCCGCGGCAGCGGCCGTGGACGGGCTCGCGGCCTCCCTCGGGGTCGACCGGGTGCGGGCCGCGTGGGGGATCCACGAGGTGGCGACCCTGGACATGGAGAACGCCATCCGCCTCGTGTCGATCAACCGGGGCTTCGACCCGCGTGCGCACGCGCTCGTCTGCCTCGGCGGTGGGGGCCCGGTGCACGGGCCCCGGCTGGCGCGGGCGCTGGGAGTGCGGGTTGCCGTCGTGCCGCGTGCGGCGAGCGGCGGCTCCGCTCGCGGGCTCCTGGAAGCCTCGGCCTCGGTGGAGCTGACCCGCACCGCCCGTCTGCAACTGGACGACGCCGACGCCGGTCCCCGGTGCAAGACGATCCTGAACGACCTCGTCGACCAGGCCGGTGCGAGCTCGTTCGGCGCGGGTGGCGACGTGACCGCCGTCTGCACGCTCGGAATGCGCTACGCCGGCCAAGGCTACGAGTTCCTCGTGCCCATCGACGTGGCGACCGCCGACCCGCCGCGGATCGCCGAGGCGTTCCACGAGCGCTACCGCCAAGCCTACGGTTACGCCGAAGTCGAGCATCCGGTCGAGGTCGTCACCTGGCACGTGGCACTCGTGCGGAGCCGGGCAGAGCGGGCCCCCGCTCCGGCGCACGCCGGCGGTGCGCGGCCCCGGGCACCTGGCCGGCGGACCGTCTACTACCCCGAGACGGGTCTGGTCGACGTCGACGTGCATCGTCGATCCGACCTGCGGCCCGGCGACACCATGACCGGACCGTGCCTCGTGACCGAGACGACGACGACGACGGTCGCGCTCCCCGGTGACACGGTCGAGGTGGCGCCAGACGGAGCGCTGCTCGTGCACGTGGGGGATCCGGGATGAGCGCCGAAGGCGGCGTCGACGTGGACCCCCTGACCGTCGCGGTCGTCTGGGGACGGCTGGCGGCGATCGCAGAGGAGATGGCAGAGGCTCAGCAGCGCTGCGCCTTCTCCGACCAGGTACGCGAGGGCGGGGACTATTCGACCGCGGTGTTCGACGCGACCGGCCGCATGCTGGCCCAGGCGAACCGGAGCCCGGCCCACCTCGGAGCGATGCCGCACGTGGTCCGGAACATGCTGGGCGCCTACCCGGCGACGTCGCTGGCGCCGGGCGACGTCATCGTGCTCAACGACCCGTACATGGGCTCGGGCCATCTGCCCGACCTGTTCGCGATGAGCCCCGCGTTCGATGCCGACCGGCTGGTCGGCTTCGTCGTCAGCTGCATCCACCTGACCGACATCGGTGGCCCCGCACCGGGGAGCCAGGCGGTGGTCGGCGTCACCGACAGCGTGCAGGAGGGGCTGCGCCTCCTGCCGACGCGCCTGTACCGTCAGGGCGAGCCGGTGCGGGAGATCCTCGACCTGATCGGTGCGAACGTGCGTGTGCCCGATGCCGTCCTGGGCGACATCCGTGCGCAACGCGCCGCGCTCCACGTGGGTGCGACCAAGCTCGGCCAGTTCCATGCCCGCACCGGCACCCGCGTCGTCGACGCCGCGGCAGAAGAGTTCTTGACGCGGTCCGAGCAGGCGGTCCGGCACGAGCTGCTCGCCATTCCCGACGGCACCGCGACGTTCGTCGACCATCTCGACGACTACGGGCCAGGCACGCCTCCCATCAGGTTGGAAGCTGCCGTCACGATCAGCGGCAGCAACCTCACGTTCGACTTCAGCGGCACCGATCCGCAGACTCCGTCGTCGCTGAACTGCACCCTGTCCTACCTGCGGGCGTACTGCTACTGGGTCGCGAAGGCCATCACGACCCGCGACACGATCCCGCAGAACGAGGGGCAGCTCCGCCCCGTCCGGGTGACGGCACCGCCAGGGTGCTTCTTCAACCCCGTGCAGCCGGCCGCGCTCAACGGTCGTGCGCTCCTCAATCAGCGGATCGTCGAGCTGCTGTTCGGCGCGCTGTCCAAGATCGTGCCCGACCGCGTCTGTGCCGCCAGCGGCCAGTGGGTGAACCCGATCTTCGGAGGCGCCGAGCCCGACACCGGGCGCACGTTCGTCTTCTACGACTACGTCATGGGAGGCGTGGGCGCCCGAGCCTCCAAGGACGGCCTCGACGCCATCCCGCCGACCGTCTCGGTCGAGAACATCCCGGTGGAGGCGCAGGAGGCGAGGAACCCGATCATCGTCGAGCGGTACGAGCTCATTCCGGACTCGGGCGGCGCGGGGACGTTCCGGGGCGGGCTGGGCGTTCGCAAGGACATCCGCATGCTGGCGGACGACGTCGTGCTGTCGAACCTGACGGACCGTCACGTGTTCAGCGCCTACGGGTTGTTCGGAGGCAGGGACGGTGTCCTCGGGGAGACGGTCCTGAACCCGGGAGCGCCCGCTGAGCGGAGGTTGCACTCCAAGGAGGTCGTGCACCTGCAACGTGGCGACGTGGTGAGCTTCCGGTGCTCCGGCAGCGGAGGTGTCGGCCCGCCTTCGGAACGGCCGCGGGCAAAGGTGCTCGAGGACGTCCGCCAGGGTCGCGTGACGCCCGAACGCGCCCACGAGCTCTACGGAGTCGACGTCCCGTGACGACCGCCGGGACGAGGGACGGCACCGTGCACGTCGGCGTGAACCTCAACAACCGAGAGGCGCTCATCGCCCCGGACTACGGGGTCTCCGACCTGCTCGACCTGGGCCGGGCGGCGGAACGAGCCGGCTTCGACTCGGTGTGGGTCGGGGACAGCCTGGTCGCAAGACCTCGTTACGAGCCGCTGGTGCTGTTGGCCGCGCTGGCCCAGCGGACGCAGTCGGTCCTGCTCGGGACCGCATGCCTGGTGACGACCCTCCGCAACCCCGTGCAGCTGGCCCAGGCGTGGTCGACGCTGGACGTCGTCTCGAACGGACGGACGGTGCTCGGCGCGTGTGCGGGGAACATCGCCGAGGAGCGGGTGAAGAAGGAGTTCGAGATCCTCGGCCTCGACCACCGGCGGCGGATGGTGCGCTTCGAGGAGGGCCTCGCGATCCTGCGCGCCCTGTTGTCCGAGGGGCGCGTGACCCACCACGGGCAGGAGTTCTCCCTCGACGACGTGGCCTTCTCGACGGGCGTCGAGCCCGAGCCGCTCCTGCCCCTCCAGAAGCCGCCGCCGATCTGGGTCGTGGCCAACCCGTCGATCGGAGCGGCCAAGGCGCGCGGCGTCTCGAGGGCGGCGGCCCGGGTCGCAACCCTCGGAGACGGGTGGCTGACCTGCTGTCGGGCGTCGCACCCCGAGGAGGTGTCCGACTTCGTCTCGGCCCTCGGCCGGATCCGGCCACTCGACGGGTTCGACGTCGCGTACCAGGTCACGACCACCCTCGGGGACTCGAGCGCCGACGCGTTCGCCGAGCAGAGCCGGTACATCGGGGCGTACTACCCGGGCTTCAGCGACGCAGTCCAGCTCGGCGACTGGGGCCCCGCGGGCACAGCCGACACGGTGGCCGCCTGGTTCCGTGCGTTCCGCCAGGCGGGGGTCACGACCTTCATCTGCCGCTTCGCCTCCCTCGACCAAGAGGGGCAGCTCGAGCGGTTCGCACGCGAGGTCCTCCCCGCGGTCCGGGGCGTCCCGCGGCCGAACGGCGGGCGCGACGCCTCGACGGATGTCCCAACCAGCGAGCACGAGGCATGGGCACGATGACGACTTCAACGGACCGGACCTTCGCGCTCCTCCCCGGAGCGAGGGACGCGGCAGAGGGCGAGGATGTCTTCCTGACGGGGATCCAGGCGCTCGTGCGCGTGGTGCTCGACGCGATGCGCCGGGACCGCGCGGCAGGTCTTCACACGGCCGCCTTCGTCTCGGGGTACCCGGGGTCGCCCCTGGCCGGGTTCGACAAGGAGATGATCCGGCACAAGGAGCTGCTGGCAGAGCTCGACGTGGTGCACCTGCCGGCGCAGAACGAGGAGCTGGCTGCGACGGCGGTCGCCGGGAGCCAACTGGCGCAGGGCTTCCAGGGGGCTCGCTACGACGGGGTCCTCGGTGCCTGGTACGGGAAGGCTCCGGGGCTCGGAAGGGCGCTCGACGCCATGTGGCACGGCCAGTTCACCGGCGCCTCCTCCAACGGGGGTGTGCTCCTGTTCGTGGGCGACGACCCGGCGCCCAAGTCCTCGATGGTCCCGAGCGCCTCCGAGCACACGCTCGCGTCGTTGCACGTTCCCGTGCTCTTTCCCGGGACGGTGGAAGAGATCCTGTCGCTGGGGGCCCACGGCGTCGCGCTGTCACGCGCCTCGGGTCTCTGGACGGCGCTCAAGATCGTCGCGTCGGTCGCCGACGGCTTCGGCACGGCGTCGGCCGGCGCGCTGCACGGGGTCGGGACCGGCCCGCTGCCGGGCGTCGGCTCCTACGTGCCGACGGTCCGGGCGCCGTGCGTTCCCGACTCCGTCCAGACGGAGCAGGAGATCGCGACCGTGCGATCGGACGTTGCCGCCGAGTACGGGCGGCTCGCCGGGCTCAACCACGTGGCGGTGGACACGGAGGACGCGTGGCTGGGGATCGTCGCCGCCGGCAGCGTCTACCGGGAGGTCCTCGCGGCGATGGAGCGCCTGGGTCTGGACGAAGCGGCTCTTCGGCGCTACGGCGTGCGCCTCATGCACGTCCAGATGCTCCATCCCTTGGAGCCGTCCCCGTTCCGCACGTTCGGACGGGGGCTCCGCGAGATCCTCGTCATCGAGGAGAAGCAGCCGTTGCTCGAGCCGTACCTCCGTCAGGCGCTCTATGGGACCGCCGATCCGCCGAGGATCGTGGGGCGGTGCGACGAGCAGGGCGGGCCCCTCGTTCCGGGCTTCGGGGTCCTTCGGTCCTCTGATCTCGCTGGGATCGTCGCCGCTCGCCTTCGTCAGCGCGTTCCCGAGTCCGCACTGCGCCCGCAACGTACCGAGCGTCCCACGATCCCCGTCGCCTCGGTGCAGCGCACCCCCTTCTTCTGCTCGGGATGCCCGCACAACTCGAGCACGCAGGTGCCGCAAGGCGCGCTGGTGGGCGTCGGGACCGGCTGTCACGCGCTGAGCGCGTGGGCGGACGAGCGCAGGGTCGGGAACATCGTGACGAAGGCCCAGATGGGAGGAGAGGGCGCGACCTGGTTGGGTCTCGAGCCGTTCGTCGCGGCCGACCACATGTTCCAGAACATGGGGGACGGGACCTACTTCCACTCGGGTCAGCTCGCGATCCAGGCGGCGGTCGCCGCCGGAGCGCACATCACGTTCAAGCTGCTCTACAACGGGGCGATCGCCATGACCGGCGGCCAGGACCCTGCCGAGAGCGACAGCCGGCCGGTCGAGGACGTTGCCGAGGTCCTCCTCCGGCAAGGGGTGCGACGGGTCCTGATCACGACCGACGACCCCGCACGGTACCGGACGGTCCGGCTCCCGCGGGGAGTCGAGGTCTGGCATCGGCGGCGGGTCCTCGAGGCACAGACGACGCTGGCACGGGTGCCCGGCGTGACCGTCCTGATCCACGATCAGCGCTGCGCCGCCGAGAAGCGCCGCGACCGGACCCGGGGGAGGTTGCCGAGCCCCACCCGGCGCGTCTACATCAACGAGCGGGTGTGCGAGGGGTGCGGTGACTGTGGGGCCACCTCCAACTGCCTCTCGGTGGAACCGGTGGAGACCGAGCTCGGGCGCAAGACCGCGATCAACCAGACGTCGTGCAACGCCGACTACTCCTGCATCGAGGGAAACTGCCCGTCGTTCGTGACCGTGCAGTCCGGGGCCCCGGGCATCGTGGCCAGGGCCCTCGGCCGGGAAGAGGCGCCACGACGGGCGCCGGGCTCGCCGCCGGACGGGGGGCACGACGTGCCGGAGCCCGGGGCATTGGCGGAGCCGGAAGCGATCGTGGACCCGGAGGACTTCACCGTCCGGATGCCCGGCATCGGCGGGACCGGGGTGGTGACGGTCAGCCAGATCATCGGCATGGCGGCCACGCGTGCCGGCCGCCACGTGCACGGGCTGGACCAGACCGGGCTCAGCCAGAAGGCGGGTGCGGTGGTCTCGGACGTCCGGGTGAGCGGGCGTCCGCTGGAGGGCTCCAACCAACTGGCGCGCGCCGCCGATCTCTACCTGGGCTTCGACCAGGTGGTGGCGCTCCTGCCCGGCAACCTCGAGACCGTCGAGCCCGGTCGCACGGTCGCCGTCGTCTCGACCAGTCCGGTGCCGACGGCCGAGATGGTGACGCGGACGGATCGTGCGCTGCCCCCCAAAGAGCACGTCGAGTCGGTGCTCTCCTCGCTCGTCGGCCCCGAACGGACCTTCCTCGTCGACAGCGTTTCCGTCGCGGAGCGGCTGCTCGGCTCGTCGGTGTTCGCCAACGTGCTCCTCCTCGGGGTGGCGTTCCAGGCCGGCGCGCTGCCCTTGCCGGTCGACAGCATCGAGCAGGCCATCACCCTCAACGGCGTCGCCGTCCAGAAGAACCTCGCCGCCTTCCGGTGGGGTCGAGCGTGGGTCGCCGATCGGGAGCGGGTGCTGGCCCTCGTCGAGCGGGGGCACGACGGCGCCCCGGCGGCCGGATCGTGCCGTCCGAGCCCTGCGCTGCCGGACCCGATCCGCCAGGTCCCCGCGCTCAACCAGGTCGTCGAGCTGCGCGCCCGGGACCTCGCCGACTACCAGAGCGCCTCCTACGCTCGGCACTACGTGGACGTGGTCGAGCTGGCCGCCCGGGCCGAGGACCGGGCAGCTCCAGGGTCGCACGAGTTCTCGACGTCCGTTGCGAAGTCCCTGCACAAGCTGATGGCGTACAAGGACGAGTACGAAGTCGCCCGGCTCCATCTCGGGTCGCTGCCGGAGGCAGCCCGACAGCCGGGCGTGCGCGTCAGCTGGCACCTCGAACCGCCGATCCTCAAGGCGATGGGACTGGACAGGAAGATCGAAGTGGGGCCATGGTTCCGCTATGCCTTCCTCATGCTCCGGGCGGCGCGCTCCCTCCGCGGCACGGTGCTGGACCCCTTCGGCCGCACGGAGGTCCGGAGAACGGAGCGCCGGCTGGCAGCAGAGTACGAGACGGACATCCGCCGGGTGGCGACGATCATCAACGCCGAGAACCACGGCGTGGCCGTCGCCCTCGCCCGGCTTCCGGACGCAGTGCGCGGCTACGAGGAGGTGAAGGTGCGCAACGTGGCGGAGTACGGCGTGAGGCGCCGGCAGCTGTTGGCGGAGCTCGGGCTGGCAGCCGACGGTGCGACGTCGGGGCGCACGTGACCCGGTCACGCGTGGGCACGTTCGTGAGCCTCGGCTCGCCCGAGGCGACGGCGATCGTGAGCAGCCGGTTGGATCTGGTCCTCGTCGACGCCGAGCACGGCGTCGGCGACGAGCGCCTGGTGCTCGCCCAGATGCTCGCCGCCCGCTGCCCGCACCGCTGGGTCCGCGTCAGGCAGCTGGCGGACGCGCCAAAGGCGTTGGACCTCGGCGCGGGCGGCGTGGTGGTCCCGCGGATCCGGGCGGCGGCCGAGGTGGCCGAGCTGGTGAGGATCTGCACGTACCCTCCGGCCGGGACCCGAGGTCTCGGCCCGTCGGCGGCCAACCTCTACGGCGTGCTGATGGGAGAGCAGCTCGCGAGCGGCGTACGCCACGGCGAGCTCTGGCCGCAGATCGAGACGCTGGCGGCGGTCGAGGCCCTCCCGGAGATCCTGGCGCTGGACCCGGGGCCCACCGGCTTGTTCATCGGTCCCGGCGACCTGTCGGCCGCTCTGGGCCATCCGGGGGAGCTCGGACATCCCGAGGTGCAACAGGTGGTGGAGCGGGTCGTCGATGCGTGCACCGCGGCGGGATGGAGGTTCGCCATCTTCTCTCCGAACCGCGCCGACGCCGAGCGGTGGATCGAGCGTGGGGCATCGGCGGTGGTCGTCGGGTCGGACGCCAGTTGGATGATCGAGGGAGCGGGTCCGGCATGGGCACTGGCGGAAGCGCAGGCGTCGGCATGAGCGGCAAGGTGGTCAAGACGGACGGGGACTTCAGGGACCCCGAGATCGAACGGCGGATCTTCGCGCGCGCCGGTGTCGAGCTCGTGGAGCTGCACCAGCCGACCATCGAGGAGCTCGTGGAGCATGCCCGGGACGCCGATGGCTTGATGGTCCTCGCCCATCCCGTCGCCGGCCCGCTGCTCGACGAGCTTCCCCGCTTGAAGGTGGTGGCTCGGTACGGAGTCGGTGTCGACAACGTCGATGTCGGCACCGCCACGTCGCTGGGGGTGGCCGTCACCTACGTTCCCGACTACTGCATCGACGAGGTGAGCAGCCACGCGGTCGCATTGATGCTCGCCGTGTGGCGGAAGCTGGTCCCGTTGAGCCGCGTGGCGCCGGGCGGGACGTTTCCGGCCATGGAAGCCGTCCGGCCCGTCCGCCGCCTCGCGGGCTCGAGGGTGGGGCTGGTCGGGTTCGGGGCGCTCGGTCAGGCCGTAGCCCGGAAGCTCGGCGGGTTCGACGTCGAGATCGTGGCGGCCGACCCGCAGGTGCCGGACCATGTGTTCGCCTCGCACGGTGTTGCAAGGGTCGAACTGGCTGAGCTGCTCGAGACGTCCGACACCGTCTCGATCCACACGAGCCTCAACCCGGCCACGTTCCACCTGATCGGTGCCGACGAGATCTCGCGGATGAAGCCCGGTGCCGTTGTCGTCAACACGGCGCGCGGTGCGGTGGTCGACCAGGCCCAACTCGTCCGTGCATTGCGCGACGGGCACCTCGGCGGAGCGGGCCTCGACGTCTTGGAGAAGGAGCCACCCGACCCGGACGACGAGCTGCTCCACCTGCCGAACGTGATCGTCACCCCGCACGTCGGCGCATACTCCGAAGAGGCGATCGCCATGCTCCAGGAGCGTGCCGCATCCGCCGTCGTGGACGTGTTGTCCGGGGTCAGGCCCCCGCATCTCGCCGACCCGGCGGTCTGGGAGCGGCGGCGGGGGGTGACGGCGTCGTGATCGAGCACGCCCAGCCGGCCGGAGCGGCGGCCGAGGAGCCGGCCGAGGCTGCGGCTGGAGCTGGGGGGGCGGGCCGAGACCGGTCCACGCCGCGGGAGGAGGTCCCGGCCGCCGCCGGCGCCACAGCCATGACCGACCTGGCGCGGCGGTTGAGCAATTGGGGCCGGTGGGGAGCGGACGACGAACGGGGAACCCTGAACCATCTGACGCCGGAGCGTCGCCTGGCGGCGTGCGCCGACGTCGTGACGGGCGAAGCGGTGTCGCTCAGCATGCCGTTCGACCGGTTCGGGCCGCAGCCGTGGGGGGACCGGAGGCTGAACCCCACGCTCTCCATGCTCCAGACGGGTACCGACGTGAGGCTCGGCGTGCAAGAGGGCTGCATCGACGGGTGGGGCTATGCCGACGACATGGTGACCATGGCGCTCCAGGCTGCCACCCACTGGGACAGCCTCGCCCACGCGTTCCACGGGTACCGCATGTACAACGGCTACCCCTGCGACGAGGTCTCCGCCGCAGGGGCTGGGCGCAACAGCATCACGGCGGCCAAGGACCGGGTTGCGGGCCGTGCCGTGCTGCTCGACGTCGCCAGGTCGGAGGGAGTGGACTGGCTCGAGCCGGGCTTCCCCATCGGGGAGCGCACGCTGGCGGCAGCGGCGGAGCGGGAGGGCGTGAGCGTCGGTCCCGGGGACATCGTGCTCGTGCGCACCGGCGCGATGTCGAGGGCACGACGTGCCGGATCCTGGAAGGAGTACGCCTACCACGACGAGGCGGGTCTGGCGCTGGACGCGCTGCCGTGGTTGCACGAGCGCCGGGTGGCGGCCCTGGCCGTCGACAACTGGGCCTGCGAGGTGCTGCCCAACGACGGGCCGGTCATGTTGCCGGTGCACGTCGTGGCCATCGTCTACATGGGGCTCCTCGTCGGCGAGAACTTCGACCTCGACGAGCTGGGCGAGCGTTGCGCGGCGGACGGACGGTACACGGGGATGCTGGTTGCCGCCCCCATCCCGTTCACCGGAGCGGTCGGGGCGCCGGTGAACCCGGTGATGGTGCGGTGAGCCGCCGGCCATCCCGGCGGTGGCGGCCGGGCACGAGTGGCGGGAAGGGGTCCGAATGGAAGGCGTGAGCGAGGCCTCGATCGGCGACGCTGCCGAGCGGATCGGGCTCAGGACCGCGAGGCGGACAGCCGAGCGCGTGGCACCGGGCGTGTCGGCACTGGTCGCGTCGGTGCGCACCCTGGATCACGTGGCCGACGAGGTGCCGGCGGTGCGCTACCCGCGGACGCCCGGGTACCAGCCCGGACCGGACGAGGACCCGCTGCACGCCTGGTACCGGAAGACGTCGATCCCGGGCACGGCGACCGGCCCCCTGGCGGGCCGGCGCGTCGCCGTGAAGGACACCGTCTGCGTGGCCGGGGTTCCCCTCATGAACGGAGCCTCGTACCTGGAGGGCTACGTCCCCGAGGTCGACGCGACGATCGTGACCCGGCTGCTCGATGCCGGGGCGGAGCTCGTGGGCAAGACGAACTGCGAGTACCTGTGCTTCTCGGGCGAGAGCAACACGAACGCCACTGGGCCCACGCACAACCCCCATCGTCACGGCTACTCCGCCGGCGGCTCCTCGTCTGGATCGGCGGCGGCGGTCGCCGCCGGCGAGGTCGAAATGGCCATCGGGGGCGACCAAGGAGGTTCGATCCGGATCCCGGCCGCGTGGTGCGGTGTGTACGGGATGAAGCCGAGCTGGGGGCTCGTGCCGTACACGGGGGTCTTCCCGGTCGAACAGACGCTCGACCATGTCGGCCCGATCACGGCCAAGGTGCTCGACAACGCCCTGATGCTCGAGGTGATCGCCGGCGCCGACGGGTTGGACCCCCGGCAGGGCGCGGCGGTCGAGCCGGACGCCTACACCGAGGCCGTCGGACAGCCCGTCCAAGGGCTGCGGATCGGCGTGCTGGAAGAAGGCTTCGGCCTTCCCTGCTCGGACCGGCGCGTGGAGGAGAAGGTCCGCGCTGCGCTGGACGTGCTGAGGGGCGAGGGTGCTGTCGTCCGTCCGGTGTCGGTGCCGATGCACCGGCTCGGTGGCGCCATCTGGGCGGCGATCGTGCTGGAGGGCGGTCTCGAGATGATGATGCTCGGGAATGCCGTCGGTACCAACTGGAAGGGGTTGTACCTCGACGGCCTCGCCCGCCATCAGGCCGGGTGGCGACGCAACCCCGACGAGCTCCCTGAACCGGTGCAGGTCTCGATGATCGCTGGCGAGATCCTCCGGACCTCGTTCGGCGGCCGGTACTACCACAAGGCGCAGAACCTCGCCCGGAAGCTCGCGTCGGCGTACGAGCATGCTCTCTCAGAAGTGGACGTGCTCGCGCTCCCGACCGTGCCGTTCGGCCCGCGGCCGTTCCCCGTCGAGCACGGGGGTGCCGGCGGACCTGAGGCCGCCGCCGGGGTGGCCGGCGGGGCGGCGGCGGGCATGGACGCGCCGCACCTCGAGACGGACCAGACCGTCAACACCGCCCCGTTCAACTGCACCGGCCATCCGGCCATGTCGGTGCCGTGCGGGACGGTCGACGGACTTCCCGCTGCCGTCATGCTGGTCGGTGGCATGTACCGGGAACGGACCGTCTACCGGCTGGCAGCCGGGATCGAACGGGCGGGACGGTGGCAGGACTGGTGAGGCCACACCGCGCGCGAGCCGTCGACCGCTGCCGCCGAGCAGGCAGGAGGAAGTCGGCGTGAACGGAGTGCTCGACCTCGGAGGCACGGACGGGTTCGGGCCCGTCGACCACGTTGCCGAGGAGCCGCCCTTTCGCGCCGAGTGGGAGAAGTCGGCGGTGGCGATGTTCTTCCCCGTCTTTCGGGCCGGCTGGCTCGGCATCGACGAGTTCCGGCACGGCGTCGAGCGCATGGACCCCGTCGACTACTTGACGAGCCCCTACTACAACCACTGGGTCCACACGATGGAGCACTACGGTCGGGCGCGGGGCTTCCTCGATCCAGCGGAGCTGGACCGGCGAACGCAGCACTACCTCGAGCATCCAGATGCTCCCCTTCCCGCCCACGAGCCGCGCCAGGAGCTGGTCGACTTCGTGGACGCCGTGGTGTTCGAGGGGGCTGGCGCCACGCGCCCGACCGACAAGCAGCCACGGTTCAGCGCCGGCGACGCGGTCCGGACCAAGAGCGTCGCACCCTTCGGTCACACGCGGCTCGCTCGGTACGTCCGTGGCAAGACGGGAGAGGTCCTGGCGCACCGCGGCTCCTTCGTCTACCCGGACGCCGCCGGGAACGGCCTCGGTGAGAACCCTGAGCATGTGTACACGGTGAAGTTCGACGCCCGGGAGCTCTGGGGAGACGACTACGCAGATCGCAACAGCAGCGTCTGCTTCGACGTGTGGGACCCCTACATCGAGCATGTCGGCGAGGCGGGAGGAACGACGGCGTGAGTGATGTCGCGAAGGACCAGGCGGCGATCGCAGCCCGCGTCAAGGCGCTCGAATCGATCCTGATCGAGCAGGGCCTCATGACCACGGCGATGGTGGACCGCACGGCGGAGATCGACGAGAACGAGGTCGGCCCGCAGCTCGGGGCGAAGGTCGTGGCCAGAGCGTGGGTCGACCCCGAGTTCAGGCGCCGCCTCCTCGAGAATGCGACCGAGGCGTGCAGGGAGCTGGGCATCGGGGGCCTCCAGGGCGAGAACATGGCTGTCCTGGAGGACACCGACGAGGTGCACCACGCGATCGTCTGCACGCTCTGCTCCTGTTACCCATGGGCGGTCCTCGGCCTGCCGCCCAACTGGTACAAGGAGCCGGCGTACCGCGCCCGCATGGTTCGCGAGCCGCGCCGGGTGCTCGCCGACGAGTTCGGGTACGCCGTGCCCGAGCGCACCGAGATCCGGGTCTGGGACTCCAGCTCCGAGATGCGCTACTGGGTCCTTCCGCGGCGGCCGGCGGGAACCGAGGGGTGGAGCGAGGAACAGCTGGCGGCCCTCGTGACGAGGGACTCGATGATCGGCGTCGGCTCGGTCCGGGCCCCATCGTGACCGGCACGCGGATGCAGGCCCCCCCGACCGAGGAGCAGCGCCGGGCGGTCGAAGCGCTCGTCAGCGGCGCGCCCGGCGGCCGCGCCGCCGACCGCTCGTTCAGCGAACCGTGGGAGATCCGCGCGGTCGCGCTGGCGGTCACGGCGCATCAGCGGGGATGCTTCGAGTGGTCCGCCTTCCAGGCGGCGCTGATCGAGTCGATCCGCGACTGGGAGTCCGGTGCGCCCGACCCGGAGAGGGCCGTGTGGTCGTACTACGGGCACTGGCTGGCCGCCCTCGAGCGCGTGCTCGTCGACGTCGGGGACGTCGAGCCATCGGCGCTTGCGCAACGGGTCGAGGCGGTGCTCGCGACGCCGCCCGGCCGGGACCACCAGATGGCGCACCTGGACCCCGTCGCAGTCGATCCCGCTCGTCGTTGAGTCGGAACGAGGGGTTGGCGGCCGAAGGCGAGGCGAACCCTTCCTGTAGGGTCGCCGACGACGGTGGCCGCCTCACCGGGCGCTTGCAGGCTGGGGGCAAGCCTGATCAAATATAGGTAAGGGCCGAGTGAGAACGGAGAGGGCGAGGAGGCGGGAGGTGCAAGCCCGGACCGGTGCAGCCGACCGAGCCGATCGGAGCCCCGTGCGCCGACGGAGGGTTCGGGCTGGCACCCTCGCCCGGCCGCCAGCGTTCATTCCTACCGGGGAGCATGTCTGATGGACTTCGACTACGACGAGGACCAGGTTGCCCTGCGGGAGCTGGCCTTGGACGTGGCCGGGCGCGTCGACGACAAGTACTGGCAGGACGTGGACGAGCATCATCACTTCCCGCGCGAGTTCTGGGAGTCACTGGTCAAGTCCGAGCTGCTCGGTGTGTCGGTCCCCGAGGAGTACGGCGGCAGCGGCAAGGGCCTCTTGGACATGGCGATCGCGGTGGAGGCGGTCGCCGAAGGCGGCGCGGGCATGGAGGGTGGCTCGCTGTTCGTGAGCGGTCCGGTCTTCGGCGGGTGCCTGTTGGCGCGTCACGGGAACCCCGAGCAGCGCCGGGAGTACCTGCCGGGCCTGGCGACTGGGGACCTGTGGGCGGGAGCGTTCACCGAGCCCGATTCGGGGTCGAACATCACCACCATCCGCACCAATGCCACCCTCTCCGGTGACACGTACCTCGTCAACGGCCAGAAGATGTACATCTCGCAGATGGCCAACGCCAACCGGATCGTCGTGATGGCCAGGACCTCGCCCTACGATCCCGGGCACCGGACGCGCGGCATCTCGCTGCTCCTGGGGGATCTTCCGAGCCCTGCGGTCGAGGCGAAACCGTTCCGGAAGCTCGGCAACAACTTCATGGACTCGAACGCCGTCTACTTCACCGACTACCCGGTGCCGGTGGCCAACATCATCGGGAGCGAGGGTGGCGCGTGGAAGGCGCTCTACGACGTCTTGAACCCCGAGCGGATCATCCTTGCCGCCGCGGCCGTCGGGACCGGCACGCTGGCGCTCAAGCGTGCGATCGAGTACGCGATGGGCCGAGAGGTCTGGGGCCAGCCGATCGCCGCGCACCAAGGGCTGCAGTTCCCGCTGGCCGAAGCACGGGTGAACCTGGCAGCCGCGCGCCTGCAGGTGTACGAGGCCGCGTGGCTCTACGACCGGGAGCGGGACTGCGGGGTGCCCGCCGCGATGGCGAAGTACGCGGCGGCACATGCGTCGCTCGCTGCCGCCGACGCCGCCATCCAGACGCTGGGCGGGGCCGGGTACATCGCCGAGTCGGGCGTCGAGCGGCACTGGCGCAACCTCCGCCTGAACCGGCTCTCGCCGGTCTCCGACGAGATGACCCTCAACTATCTCGCGCAGCACGACCTCGGAATGCCGCGCTCGTACTGAGACCATGGAGCGCGGCGCGATGAACGGAGATCCAGAACCCGCAGACCGCTGGGGAGGCGTTGCGGTCCCCGACGCGCTGCCGGAAGAGATGACCGCGGTGCGCGTCCACCGCTTTGGTGCACCTCCCGAGATGGACCGGCTCCCGGTGCCGCAGGCGGGCAAGGGCGAGGTGCTGGTGCGGATGGCGGCCAGCGTCGTCAGCCACCACGACCTGACGGTGGCGGGTGGCGAATTCGCGGTGCGTC
>JAJYVT010000147.1 GCA_021791845.1 Actinomycetes bacterium
GCCCCCGCACCGCCGTTGGCGGCGCCGGTCGGCTCCAGGGTGGCCGTGGCCCGTCGGGCCCCCGTCGCGGCCGCGCCGGACCGCTGCCCCGAGGCGCGGGCCTGGCCGGGGCGCAGGGTCCCTCCCTTGGACGGCGAGCGCCCCGCCCTCGCCGCCGCCCCCCCGGCGGCCGCGCCGGCCAGGGCAGCGGCGGCCGTCGGGGTCAGCAACCCCAGGCGCTCGCCCTTCGACTCGATGCGCTGGCGGATGGCGACGTACCGGGGCTCGCGCTCCTTCAGCCAGGCCAGGATGGGCGAGGCGATGAAGATCGACGAGTAGGCCCCCGAGAGCAAGCCCACGAACAGGGCGAGGCCGTAGGTCAAGAGGGTGGTGGCGCCCAGGAGCTCGGCACCGATGAGGAGCACCGAGAGCACCGGCAGGATGGCCACGAGGGAGGTGTTGATGGACCGGGCCAGGGTCTGGTTCATCGACAGGTTGACCATCTCCGAGTACGTCATCCGGCCGGACGCGCCCAGGCCCTTCGTGTTGTCACGGACCCGGTCGAAGACCACGACGGTGTCGTAGAGCGAGTACCCGAGGATGGTGAGCACGGCGATCACGGTGTCCGGCGTGACCTGGAAGCCGGCAAGCGAGTACACGCCGGCGGTGACCAGCAGGTCGTGGAGCAGGGCGACGAAGGCGGCCACCGCCATCTTCGGCTCGAACCGGATGCTGATGTACACGGCCACCAGCACGAGGAAGACGATGAGGGCGATGATCGCCCGCTGGGTGACCTGACCGCCCCAGGTCGGCCCCACCGTTGTGGCCGACACCTGGTTGGCCGGGACCTTGGCCAGCTTGGCCAGGGCGTGGACCACCTTTGTTGTCTCGGCCTGGCGAGCAGACGCGCTCAGGCTGTTGAGGTCGGCGGTGACCCGCACCACCTGGTTGCTCCCCGATCCGAGCAGCTCGACCGTGGGCTGGGTCAGACCGGCGGCGGTGACGGCGTTCGACGCCTGGGCCTGGGTCACGCCGGGGGCCCTCACGCTCCAGGCCTCGCCACCCTTGAATGTGATGCCCAGGTTGAGCCCGCGCACGCCGAGGGAGACGATCCCGGCCAGGATGATCACGGCCGAGATGGTGAGCCAGAGCTTGCGCCGGCCCACGAAGTCGAACGACGTCTCGCCCCGGTAGAGCCGACGGAACGGCCCGGGGCCCCGGCCGCCGGCCGCCCGGCCGCGGGCGGCGAGGCGGCCGACTTCGTCCTCGACCAGCGCCTCCTCGGTGACGTCGCCAGCGGTGACGTCCTCGGTCGCGTCCTCCTCGGTGACGTCGTCCGCGCCGTCGGCGGAGCCACCGCCGTCGGCGTCGAGTGTGCCGCCCGTCGCGTCCATTGTGCCGTCCCGGTCCGTCATGCCGCCTCAGGCTCCGTGCGCACCGCCAACCCGCTGGAGATGCCCATCCGGCCGGCCCTGGTGAGCCGGTCGTTCCGGCCGAGGACGATCACGAGCGGGCGGGTGAAGAAGTAGGTCATGAAGATGTCCATCAGGGTGGACAGCCCGAGGAAGAAGGCGAACCCCTTCACTGTGCCGATCGCCACGAAGAACAGCACCACCGCCGCCCCCAGCGACACCGTGTCGGCCGCCAGGACGGTCCGCCAGGCGCTGTGGAACCCGCGGTCCACGCTCGTGCGGACCGTGCGGCCCGAGCGGGTCTCGTCCTTCAGGCGTTCGAAGTAGACGATGTAGGAGTCGACGGTGATGCCGATCGACACGATCACGCCGGTCACCCCGGCGAGCGAGAAGCTGGGCGCGATCGAGGTGTGGCCGAGGGCCGAGATGATGGCCCACAGGAGGGCGCCGGTGAGCGCCAGGCCGCTGAAGACGACCACGCCGAGCAGCCGGTAGTACACGATGGCGTAGATCAGCACGAGCACCAGGCCGGCCAGGCCGGCGCCGAGGCCCGCCAGCAGGGCCGAGTGCCCGAGCGTCGGCGACACGGTCTCGCTGGTCTGGCGGATCAGGCGCACCGGCAGGGAGCCGTACTGCATGGCGATGGCCAGCGTCTTGGCCTGTGTCTCCGACAGGTTCCCCGAGATCTCCCCCTTGCCGTTGAACGAGGAGAAGGCCGACTGGGAGGGTTGGATGAGCGGCGCCGAGTAGATCTTCCCGTCGAGCTCGATCGCCACGATCTGGTGGAAGTACTTCTGCGCCAGGGACTCCCACTGCGGTGTCCCCTTGCTCGTGAGTGTGTAGCTCACGACCCACTTCCCGAGCTGTGTCTGCTGCGCCTGGGCCCTGGCGATGGCGTGGCCGGTGAGGGGGGCGGGGCCGAGCAGGTAGCGGGCGTACTGGCCGGCGCCCTTGTCGACCACCGGGAGCAGCACGGTCTTTGTCTTGGCGTCCTTTGTCGGCGCCGTGCTCGGGTAGCTGGCGAGGGCAGCGTCGGGTGCGATCGACCCGAGCCGCGAGGTGTATGTCGATGTGCCGCCCGAGCCGGTGGAGGTCACCCCGATGTTTGTCCTGGTCAGCGCGCTGGCGGGCGCGCACGTGGGCAGCGGGGCCGAGGCCGGCTTGGCGCCCTTGGCCGTCGGCCCGGCGTACGCCGGCGCGCCGCAGAGGGCGGGGCGGAAGTACAGCTGCGCCGTCTCGCCGATCGTCCGCAGGAGTGTCCGGCCGTTCTTCACGCCGGGGACCTGCACGATGATGTCGCCGCCCTGGGTGCCGACGGACGCGCCCGAGACGCCGAGGCCGTTCACCCGGTTGGTGAGGATGCTGACCGTCTGGTTCAGGTCACTCTGGGAGACCTTGTGGGCAGGCTTGTAGATGACGGAGAGACCGCCCGCCAGGTCCAGGCCGAGCCTGGGCGACCAGCGCGCGGCGAGGGTGCCGGCCAGCGAACCGACGGTGACCGCTACCACGATCACCAGGCTGATCACCAAAGACCGCTGCCGTCGTGCCTGAGCGCGCGACGACGGGGGGCTCACGGGCTCGTGCCCTCGCTCTCGGCGCTGGCCCCCTCGGCGGAGGCGGCGTCGTGCCCGTTCTGGGTGGTCGCCTGGTCGTCGCCGAAGTCGAGCCCGCCGTACCCGTTGGCAGACCCGTTGACGGATGGCTCGTCGCTCTCGTTCCCGTCCTCGTCCGGCTCGGGCTCGATCACCTTGGGCTCGACCTTGCGGGAGATGGCGTTGCGCACCAGCACCAGCCGGGTCGGCTCGTTGCCCACCGCCGGGAACCCGACCGTGTCGCCACCGCTCAGGATGGTGATGTGCTCCCCGTCGAGGGCGATCACCCGGCCGACGATGCCCCCCACGGTGAGGACCTCGTCGCCCACGCCGATGTTCGATTGCTGCTCGCGCTGGCGCCGCTGCTTCTGCTTCTGCGGGCGGATCAACAGGAAGTAGCCGACCACCGCGATCAGCACCAGGAAGATGATGAAGGTCGAACTTCCGCCGCTGGACTTCGCCTTGGTCGCCGCCAGGAGCGCCGTGATCAAACCGGTCACTTGGACCACCCCCTCGGGCAGGATCTCATGCACGCGTCTCGTCGCACAGGAGGGCAACCATACAGCCTCTCCGGCGCCGAAGCGACGCGCCTCGGTCGGCCGTTCTGCCGGGCAAGGGGGGTAACATCGCAGGTGGCCGACCTTTAGGACCGAACCACAGCGGAACGACCGGGAGGCGAGGCGGTGAGCGTGGGGGACGTGGGCGCGGCGGCAGTCCTGGCCATCGAGGACGACGCGGACATCCGCCTGCTCCTTCGCACGGTGCTCGGGCGGGAGGGCTACGCGGTGGCCGAGGCGGCAACGGGCCGCGAGGGCCTCCGGACGTTCCACGAGACACGGCCCGACGTGGTCATTCTCGACATCGGGCTGCCCGACCTCGACGGCTGGCAGGTCCTGGAGCGGATCCGGGACCTGAGCGACGCCCCCGTCCTGGTGCTCACGGCGAGGTCCTCGGAGGCGGACAAGGTGCGCGGCCTCAACGCCGGGGCCGACGACTACCTCACCAAGCCCTTCAGCCACGTCGAGCTCCTGGCCCGGCTCCAGGCCATCCGGCGCCGCCGCCCGGCGCCCGGGCCGGTGCGCGCCGGCTTCGACGACGGTCGCGTCCGGGTGGACTTCGTCCGCCAGCAGGCCTACCTGGACGGCGAGCCCGTGCTGCTGACCCCGACCGAGTACCGGCTGCTGTCGGCGCTCGTCCGCCATGCCGGCCAGGTCCTCTCGGCCGACCAGTTGGTGGAGCTGGCCTGGGACGAGCGGCCCAACCTGGGGCCGGAGCGGGTCAAGTACGCCGTCCTGCGCCTCCGGCGCAAGTTGGGCTGGGAGTCGGAGGCCTCGCCCCTTCGGACGGTGCGCGGCTTCGGCTACCGCTACGAGCCGCTGGCCTAGATGATCAATTCCAAGGGGTCATCAGTGGTCGTAGGCGAGGAGCGAGCGGACCGGGTGCCGGCCGAGCTGGCCGTTGTGCCAGATCGCCGCGGTGAGTGCCAAGAGGCGCTGAAGGACGCGGG
>JAJYVT010000004.1 GCA_021791845.1 Actinomycetes bacterium
TCGTGTGACGTCACCCGGCGGAGGGTCGCGGCCGCCTCGTCCAGCGCGACGAGCCAGCCCGCGGCCTTGTAGCCGAAGGTGGTCGGCAGGGCGGGCTGGAGGAGCGTGCGGGCGGTCATGGGGGTTCCCCGGTACCGGCGGACGAGCGCCGCGCAGGCGTCGGTCGCTGCGTCCAGGTCCTCGAGCACCAGCGTGCACGCCTGCCGGGCGACCAGCATGGCTGCGCTGTCCAGCGCGTCCTGGCTCGTGGCCCCGTGGTGCACCGGGACCGGCCCCTCCCCTCCGGCGGCCTCGACGGCCCGCACGAGGGCGATCACCGGGTTCCCGCTGGCGCGCCCGTCCGCACCGAGCCGGGACGGTGTGAGCTCGGCCCGCCCCGCGGCCCGCGCCACCAGCTCGGCGGAGCCCGGTGGGAGCATGCCCAGCTCCTCTTGGGCTGCCGCCAGCTCGCGCTCGAAGCGCACCAGCGCGTCGACCCAGGCCTCCGGCGCCGTGGCGGCGAGAACGCGATCGGGCGTGAACAGGGCGTCGAACATCGAGCCGGCGGTCAGCAGGCGAAGAACACGGTCTCGGCCGCCCCCTGCAGCCGGATGTCGAAGGTGAGCCCACCGCCCTCCGCCACCGCCACCGCCACCAGGGTCGAGCGCCGCTCCGGCGGCACGGCGCCGAGCACCGGGTCGGCGCCGTTGGCCGCGGCCTCGTCGGGGAAGTAGACCCGCGTCCGGACCGGGCGGAGGAGGCCGCGGGCGAACACCAGCAGCTCGACGTGCGGTGCCTGCGGCTCCCCGGTGCGCAGGGCGACGGGTGCCGGCTTCATCGTCGTGAAGCCGTACCGTCCGGCGGCGTCGGTCAGCGAACGGCCGAACCACGGCTGGTCGCCATCGGGTCCCGCGCCGGTGTCGAAGCGGCCGTCGGGTCCGGACTGCCACAGCTCGAGCATGGCGTCGGGCACCGGGACGCCGTCGCCGTCGAGCACGGTCCCGGTGAGGACGACGGCGCCGGGCGTCGTGGCGGGGACGACGTCGCGGCGCTCGAGCGGCTCCATCCCCATGGCGAGAAAGGGCCCGATGGTCTGGGATGGCGTCGGGAGCAGCCCTCCGGCCGGCCCGGATGTCGCCGGCCCGGGAGCCGCCGGCCCGGGGGCGGCCGGCCCGGGAGCCGCCGTCCCGGCGGTCGCCGGCCCGGGGGTCATCGACCCGCTCCGGTGGCGGCCCCGGCGGGCCCGATGGCCGGACCGCCGACCACGATGTCGAAGTGGTAGCCGAGGCATCGTTGGGGCTCGGTGAGCCGGAGGTCGAACCGCGCCACCATGGCGGCCCGGGCGTCGGGGCTGGTGACCGAGCGGAAGATCGGGTCGTAGTCGAACAGTGGGTCGTCGGGGAAGTACATCTGGGTCACGAGCCGGTGGGTGAAGGCGCGGCCGAACACCGAGAAGTGGAGGTGGGCCGGCCGCCAGGCGTTGGGGTGGTTGCCCCACGGGTAGGCGCCGGGCCGGACGGTCACGAACCGGTAGTGGCCGTCGCCGTCGGTGAGGCACCGCCCGTAGCCGTCGAAGTTCGGGTCGAGCGGCGCCGGGTGGTCGTCCACGGCGTGCTGGTACCTCCCGGCGGCGTTGGCCTGCCACAGCTCGATGAGCTGTCCGGCGACGGGGCGCCCCCAGGTGTCGAGCAGCCGGCCCTCGACGCTCATCCGCTGACCCATCGGCTCGTCGGGGTGATGGCAGGTGAGGTCGTGGTCGGACGGGCCGACGGTGCGCTCGCCGAAGACCGGACCCGTGCCGTCGGCCGTGGACGGGGGGAGGACGAGCAGCGCCTGCAGCGGTGCCCGGCGCGTGGTCGACCGGTAGCCCGGGACGTCGTAGGGAGGGTCGAGCGTGCGCATGTCGAGCGCCGGGAGGCGGGCCGGGCGGTCGTCCGGGGCGCCGCCGGCGGCCGAGGCCTTCGCTTCAGCGTGCATCGTCATGTCGACCTCCACCGGTCGTCGTCCCAGCTCCGTTGGTCACCGTGGCGGCGCCACCGACCGTACGCCGTCGTCCTGGCTTCCCACCAGCGTGCGCAGGACGGCGAGCTCCTGGGCGGTGGGGGCTGGCGTCGTCCCCAGCGACGGCGACACGGCCAGCGCCCAGCCGCAGGCGTCGCGGGCGTCCTCCACCGTCACCCCCGGATGGACGCTCGTGAGCACCAGCTCGCACGTCACCGGGTCGGGTCGCAGGGTGCCCAGGTCGGTCACGACCAGCGTCGGACCGGCGCCGGTGAGACCGAGGCGCTGGCGGTCCCCGGGCCCGGAGCCGAACCCGACGGTGGAGACGAAGTCGAGCGATGGCACGAACGTCCGCGTGCTCTGGCGCAGGACGACCATGACGCTCCGGCAGGATCCGCCGATCTCGGGTGCGCCCCCCGAGCCGGGCAGCCGGACCGCGGGGGAGTCGTAGTCGCCGATCACGGTGGTGTTGAGGTTGCCGTACCGGTCGATCTGGGCCGCTCCGAGCATGCCCACGTCGATGCGGCCCCCCTGGAGCCAGTAGTTGAAGATCTCCGGCACCGAGACGACGGCGTCGGCGGTCTCGGCCAGCTCGCCGTCGCCGATGGACAGGGGGAGCCGGTTCGGCTTGGCGCCGATCGTCCCCGACTCGTACACGAGCACGAGCGAGGGCGCGTGGGTGGCGCGTGCCAGGTTGGCCGCCGTGCTGGGTAGTCCGATGCCGACGAAGCAGGACCGCCCGTCTCCGAGCGCGCGCGCCGCGGCGACCGTCATCATCTCGTCGGTCGTGAACGGCAGGGTGCCGTCACCGTCGGGGCTGGGGGCAGGCATCGGTGTGCCACCTCGCGGGGGCGCCGGGATGCTCACGATGGCGCCATGGCGAGCACGTGCTCGTCGATCCACGCCGTGAAGCGTTCCCGGCTGCGGCTGATGGCGTCCCAGCGCTCGTAGAACTGGTTGTCGCGTTCGGAGTACCCGGCGGCGTACGAGGGATGGCAGCCGCCCGGCACCAGCGAGACCGCGCTCACCACCCACGAGGGGAGGACGACGGCGCCGGGGCCGGGGCGCAGCTCGTCTACCACCTCCTCCACCGTGACGAGGCTGCGCCGGGCGGCCAGGACCGCCTCCTTCTGGACTCCGGTGATGCCCCACAGGGCCACGTTGCCGCTCCGGTCGGCGTGCTGGGCGTGGATCACGGCGACGTCGGGGCGCACCGCCCGAACGGCGGTGAGGCGCTCGCCGGTGAACGGGCAGGTGACGGTGGCGACCGCGGTGCCGGTCCGGCCGTCGAGCCCGGTGCCGGCGTACCCGCGCAGCACGGCGAAGGGGAGTCCCGACGCGCCGGCGACGTAGGCATTGGTCAGCCCGGCGTGGCTGTGCTCTTCGAGCTCGAGCGGAGCCGGCCACCCGTGCTCGACGGCGTCACGGAACCGGTGCAAGGAGCCCACGCCCGGGTTGCCGGCCCACGAGAAGACGAGCCGCCGGGCGCAACCGGCGCCGATCAGCTGGTCGTAGACCAGGTCGGGGGTGAGCCGCACCAGGGTAAGGTCCCGCCGACCTTGGCGGATGACCTCGTGGGCGGCGGCAAAGGGGATGAGGTGCGTGAACCCTTCGAGGGACACGCAGTCGCCGTCGGAGACCAGCTCGGACACGGCGTCGGCCAGCGGGCGCAGCGCCGTCGTGCTCATGCCGGCCTGCCATCGGCGGGCGGCGCGACGCCCGGGCGCCCACGGCCTGGCCTGGCGGCGCTCCTGGTCACCCCTCGTCCCCCCCCGATCTGTGCGGCACTCGCACTTTCGTTCAGCAAGAGAACAGGCTAAGGACATCGACCCTGCGTGTCAACGAACTGGTCCCCCCGACCCCCGGGCGGGCGTCGAAGCCCCGGGGGCTGTGTTGACAGCGGCGGGCGCGCGGATCAGAGTGCGAGGACCGTCGCAGTGCGAATCATCGTGCGACGAGCGAACATCCGTTGTCGCAGGCCGACTGGAGGGGGTGACGGCTGTCGCCGTCCGGCGGCCGCGGCGTCCGGGACAGAGGAGGGGCCGTGGGACTGCTCGACGATCGGCGGTGGGAGGGCCAGATCTGGCGCGACGGGGCGTGGTGCGCCGGGCGAGGCGGGGCGCGCGAGGTGCTGGAGCCCGCCACCGGCAAGGTGCTCGGGACGATCGGCCTGGCGTCGGCCGACGACGTGGCGGACGCGGCCGAGGCGGCGGCGAAGGCCCAGCCGGACTGGGCGGCAGCCCCGTTCCACGAGCGCGCCGCCGTCCTGCGCCGTGCCGGGGACCTGCTCCACGCCAACGCGCCGGAGATCGAGGACTGGCTCGTACGGGAGGCGGGCTCGATCCGGCCCAAGGCGGCGTTCGAGATCGCCGTCTCGGCGGCCGAGTGCTACGAGGCGGCGGCGCTGCCGTCCCACCCGTACGGCCAGCTGCTCGCGACGGCGGACCCCCGCCTTTCGATGGCGCGCCGCCGGCCGGTGGGGGTGGTGGGCGTGATCGCGCCGTTCAACGTCCCACTGATCCTGTCCATGCGCTCGGTGGCGCCGGCACTCGCGCTGGGGAACGCGGTGGTCCTGAAGCCGGACCCCCGGACCGCGGTCGGCGGGGGCGCGGTGCTCGCCGCGCTGTTCGAGGCGGCGGGGCTGCCGGCCGGCGTGCTGCAGGTGCTCCCGGGAGACGCCGTCGCCGGTCAAGCCGTGGTGGAGGCGCCGGCGGTGCGGGTCGTGTCGTTCACCGGCTCGACGCGTGCGGGTCGAGCGGTGGGCGAGCTGGCGGCCCGCCACCTGAAGCGCGCCCATCTCGAGCTCGGCGGCAACTCGGCCATGGTCGTCCTCGAGGACGCCGACGTGGCCGCCGCCGCCGGTCTTGCGGCGTGGGGCTCCTTCTTCCACCAGGGCCAGATCTGCATGACGACGGGCCGCCACCTCGTCGCCCAGCCGTTGGTCGAGGAGTACGTCGCCGCACTGGCCGCCAAGGCCGAAGCCCTTCCGGTCGGGGACCCGGCAACCGACCAGGTCGCACTGGGCCCGGTGATCGACGCGGTCCAGCGCGACCGCATCCACTCGATGGTGGAGTCCAGCGTGGGCGCGGGCGCGACGGTGGCGGCCGGCGGCCGCTACGAGGAGCTCTTCTACCGCCCGACGGTGCTCACCGGTGTCTCGGCGGACATGCCGGCCTACGCCGAGGAGGTGTTCGGCCCGGTCGCCCCCGTGCTGGCGTTCGACAGCCTCGACGAGGCGGTGGGGCTGGCGGCGGCCACGTCCTACGGGCTCTCGCTGTCGGTGGTGACGACCGATCCGCTGGGGGCGCTCGAGCTCTGCGAGCGCATCCCGAGCGGCGCCGTGCACATCAACGACCAGACCGTGAACGACGAGGCGCAGATCCCGTTCGGCGGTGTCGGCGACTCCGGCACGGGCGCCCGGTTCGGCGGGGCGGCGGCCAACATCGAGGCGTTCACCGACACCCAGTGGGTCACGATGCGGCGGACGCCCGCCGTCTACCCGTTCTAGGCGCCCGCCCGTCGCATGGAGGGTGACGGCAACGGCGCGCCGGCGGCGGTCGGGGGCGGGGTGTGACGACGGTTCGAACGCAGGTGGGCATCGTGGGCGCCGGGCCGGCCGGACTGCTGCTCTCCCACCTCCTGGCCCGGGCCGGCGTCGAGTCGGTGGTGCTCGAGCGCCGCAGCCGCGAGTACGTGGAGCAGCGGGTACGGGCCGGCGTGCTCGAGCACAGCACGGCTGCGCTGCTGGACGCCTGCGGCGTGGGCGGGCGCATGCGGCGGGAGGGCCTCGTCCACCACGGGATCGAGCTGCGCTTCGCCGGTGCGCGTCACCGGGTGCCGTTGACCGAGCTGGCCGGTGGCCGATCGATCGTCGTCTACGGCCAGCAGGAGGTGGTGAAGGACCTCATCGACGCCCGACTGGCGGCCGGGGGCCGCATCGAGTTCGACACCGAGGCGGTGGGCATCGAGGGCTGGGAGGGGACCGGCGGGGCGACGCCCGCCGTGCACTTCGTGGACGCCGCGGGCCGGGCAGGGACGCTCTCGTGCGACGTGGTGTGCGGCTGCGACGGCGCCCACGGGGCGTCCCGGGCCGCGGTGGCCGGCCGGGCGAGGGTCTTCAGCCATCGGCACCCGTTCGCCTGGCTCGGGATCCTGGCCGAGGCGCCCCCGGCGACCGAGGAGCTGATCTACTGCCGCCACGATCGCGGGTTCTCCCTCTACTCGATGCGGTCGCCCACGCTGAGCCGGCTGTACCTCCAGGTCGAGCCGGGGACGCCGCTGGAGGACTGGCCGGACGAGCGCATCTGGGACGAACTGGCAGCCCGGCTGCACGTCGAGGGCTGGGAGATGAGCGTCGGGCCGATCGTCGAGCGCTCGGTGACCGACATGCAGAGCGTGGTGGTCGAGCCGATGCGGTTCGGATCCCTGTTCCTCGCCGGGGACGCCGCCCACGTCGTCCCCCCCACCGGTGCCAAGGGCATGAACCTGGCCGTGGCCGACGTCCGCCTCCTCGCCGAGGCGCTCGTGCCGCTCCTCCAGGCGGGTGACGGCTCCCTGGCCGACGAGTACTCGGCCCGCTGCCTGCGCCGGGTGTGGCGGGCGCAGGAGCTGTCCACCTGGATGACGATGATGCTCCACCCCCTGACGGGGGAGGACTTCAACGGCCGGCTGCAGTTGGCCCGCCTGGACCACCTGGTGCACTCGGAGGGCGCGAGCCGGTGGCTGGCCGAGAATTACGTGGACCTGACCGGCGGCGCCGGCCTTGTTACAGGTGCTTGACACACCTGGGTCGGTCTGCGACGATGTGTTCACTATACGCATAGGTGTTCGCCTGTCGAACACCGCCCGAGCGTGCCGGGACCGACCGGCCGCGGAGCACCGGAGCGTGCGGCCTGCGCGCCCACCGGTCGGGGTGGCGCCGGCAGGCGACGCGGGCAGCGGGCCGGCGTTCCGCCGGTCGCAGCGGCGCCCGGCACTGCGAGCAGGCCTCGGGGCCTGCGCCGATGCAAGGGGGGAGCAATGCCAGACGAGGGACGGACCGGCCCGCATGGCGGCGGCGGGAACGCCGACGTGCCGGAGATCGAGCGGCCGGGCGGCATCGACCGGCGCAGCCTGCTCAAGCTCGTGGGGGCCGGGGCGCTCGGCGCCGGGGCGGCCGCGGTGCTCTCGTCGTCGGCCGGCGCCTCGTCGGTGCTGCGCTCGGCCCGCTCGAGCCGGCTGACCTCGGCCAAGTCGGGGACCATCCACATCGGCTACATCACGCCCCGCACCGGCGCCCTGGCCGGCTTCGCTGAGTCGGACCCGTTCGTGCTGAAGAAGATCCGGAGCACCTCCCAGTACCACAAGGGCATCACCGTCGGGGGCAAGCGGTACTCGGTCAAGATCACGGTCGCCGACAGCCAGTCGACAACCAACCGTGCCGCGCAGGTGGCGCAGCAGCTGGCGCTCAGCACAAAGGTCGACTTGATCCTCACGGCCAACGCCCCCGAGACCACCAACCCGGTGGCGTCGGCGGCGGAGCAGTACCACACCCCGTGCCTGGCCACGGTGGTCCCGTGGGAGTCGTGGTACGCGGGCCTCGGGGGCGACCCGCTCGAGCCGACGAAGACGTTCAAGTACTGCACCGTGTTCTTCTTCGGGATGAAGGAGTTTGCCGGGACGTTCCTGCCGATGTGGGAGCGCGTCCAGCGGGAGACCAAGGCCGACAAGGTGTTCGCCGGCATGTACCCAAACGACGCCGACGGCAACGCCTTCCGGGAGGGCTTCCCGCCGTTCGCCGAGAAGCTCGGCTACACGTTCGTGACAGGCGGGAGCTACACCGACGGCACGTCGACATACTCGTCGATGATCGGCAAGTTCAAGTCCGGCAACTGCACATTCTACTCGAACGCCCCGTTGCCGCCCACATTCAACACGATGTGGAAGCAGGCCATCACCGAGGGCTACAAGCCGAAGCTGGCGACCGTGGCCAAGGTGCTGCTCTTCCCCTCCACAGTCGCCGCGTTGGGCAAGCTGGCGGAGAACATCGCCACCGACGCGTGGTGGACGCCCTTCTCGCCGTACAAGTCGTCGCTGGACGGCACCACGACGCACGCGCTGGCCAAGGAGTGGCAGGACTCCTCGGGCAACCTGTGGTGGCAGTCGCTGGGCTCGTCGTACTCCCTCTTCGAGGTGGCGGTGGAGGCCTTCAAGGCGGTGGACACACCGCACGACCATGCCGCCGTGGCCGCAGCGCTCCACAAGGTCCACTACACGGGCATGTGCGGGCCGATCGACTTCGCCAACGGGCCGGCGCCGGGCGTCGGCATCATCCTGCCCGTCGGCGTCCAGTGGAAGCCGGGCAAGAAGATCTTCGGGAAGAAGTTCCCCTGGGAGCCCTTCGTGGTGGACAACGCCCTCAACAAGCACGTGAAGATCACCGGCGACCTGGTCGCCGGCACCTACTAGTCGCACAATTGGGGTCGTGGCGCTGCTCCAGCTCGACGCCGTCGGTAAGCGCTTCGGCCAGGTCGTCGTCGCAGAGAACGTGAGCCTCACCGTGGAGGCCGGCGCGCTCGTGGGCGTCGTCGGCCCCAACGGGGCGGGGAAGACGACCCTCTTCGGCATCGTCTCCGGCGACGTTCGTCCCGACAAGGGCAGGGTGCTCTTCGACGGGAGGGTGGTGAACCGCCTCGGGGCGGCCGCCCGCTGCCGCCTGGGCATCGGGCGGACCTACCAGGTGCCGCGCCCGTTCGGCGGCATGACCGTGTACGAGAACGTCCTGCTCGCGGCCCAGCACGGCGCGGGGCTCCGGGGGCGCGACAGCCTGGACCGCGCCGCCGACGCGCTGGAGCGCGCCCAGCTGGTGGCGGTGGCGAACCGTCCGGCCGAGACCCTCGGCCTCCTCCAGCGCAAGCGGCTGGAGATGGCGCGTGCGCTCGCCACGAGGCCGCGGCTGCTCTTGTTGGACGAAGTTGCCGGCGGCCTCACCGACCCCGAGGTGGCCGAGCTCACCGGCATCGTCCAGTCGGTGCAGGCCGAGGGCGTCGCCATCGTGTGGATCGAGCACGTCGTCCGGGCGCTGGTGGCGTGCGTCGACCGGCTGGTGTGCCTGGCGGGAGGCGGGATCGTGGCCGACGGCGAGGCCCATGCGGTGCTGGCCGACCCCGCCGTGCGCGAGGTCTACCTCGGGGCGGACATCGAGACGCCGACGGTCGGGTCCGAGGCGCCGGCATGAGGCCGCGCTGGAGGAGCCAGCTGCCCGGGTCGGTGGTGGCGGCGGAAACCGCGGTCGGTGTCCCCGGAGCGACCGTGGCGACGGGCCCCGGCCCCGGCACTCCGTCGGGCGACCCGCTGCTCGAGGTGCGGGGCGTGACCGTGTACCACGGCCAGCTTCGTGCGGTCGACGGCGTGGACCTCTCCATCGGGGCAGGGGAGACGTACGCCATCATCGGCGCCAACGGGGCGGGGAAGTCCACGCTGCTGCGGACCATCGCCGGGCTCCACCGACCGGCTGAGGGCCGGGTCCACCTCGAGGGCCGGGACATCACTTCGGAGACGCCGGAGCGTCGCCTCGCCGCTGGCATCGCCCTCGTGCCCGAGGGCCGCCGGCTGTTCCACTCGATGACGGTCGAGGAGAACCTGCTGGTCGGCACGTACCACGCCCGTCCCGGTCCGTTCGGCCTGGCCGAGGTGTACAGCCTGTTCCCCTGGATGACGGCGCGCCGCCGCCAGCGCGCCGTCCAGCTGTCGGGCGGCGAGCAGCAGGCCGTCGCCATCGGGCGGGCCCTGCTGGCCAACCCGCGCGTGCTCCTCCTCGACGAGGTCTCGCTCGGGCTCGCTCCGATCGTGGTCCGCCGCATCTACGAGGTCCTGCCCACGCTCGTGGAGGGAGGGGTCACCGTGCTCCTCGTCGAGCAGGACGTGGGGCAGGCCCGCCGGGTCGCCACCCGGCTGCAATGCCTCCTCGAGGGAAGGACCTCCCTCGTCGGGCACCCCGACGAGCTGACGGCCGACGAGATCGAACGGGCGTACTTCGGCGTCGGGGGCCGTCCGGCACCCGCCCGGGACGACGCCGAGCCCGGGCCGCAGGTGGCCGCTGGCGGGACGCAGGCCGGACCGGGTGCCTCGGCGGTGGTCGAGGGCGCCTCAGTGGTGGTCGAGGGCGCTCCGGCCGTGGTCGAGGGCGCGCACGGGGGGAGGACCCGACCATGCAGTGGGTGAACGCCATCGTCCAGGGCATGGTGACGGGAGGGTTCTACGCCCTCTTCGCCTGCGGCCTCTCGCTCCTCTTCGGGGTGATGGGCATCATCAACCTGGCCCACGGGGACCTGGCGATCATCGCCGCCTACGTCGCCATCACGCTGGTCCCCGCCACCCACCTCCCCATGGTCTGGGGGTTCGTGGTGGTGGTCCCCATCTTTGCCGTCGGGGGCTACGTCCTCCAACGGACCCTGCTGCAGGCCAGCTTGGACCGCAGCCCGTTCACCACCCTCCTCGTGACGTTCGGGCTGTCGGTGATCATCGAGAACGTGCTGCTCGAGGTGTTCTCCGCCAACGGGCAGTCGATCAGCATCGGCACACTCATCACCAACTCGTTCGCCCTCAACAACGTGATCACGATCTCGTGGTTCTCGCTCACCGTGCTGGGAGTGGCCGTGGCCGTCCTGGGCGCCCTGCAGCTCTTCCTCTCCCGCTCGCGCACCGGCCGGCTCATCCGCGCCGTCGCCGACGACCGGGAGGCGGCGCAGCTGTCGGGTGCCAACTACCGCCACCTGTTCGGCGTGGCCGCCGCCATCGCCTTCGCCACCGTTGCCCTGGCCGGTCTCTCCTACGGCATGCTGACGGAGTTCGCGCCCACGTCGGGTGTGACGACGCTTCTCTTCGCCTTCGAGGCGGTGGTCATCGGCGGGATCGGCTCGTTGTGGGGCACCCTCGTCGGCGGCATCGTCCTCGGCGTCGCCCAGCAGCTGGGGGCCCAGATCAACCCCGCCTACCAGATCCTCGCCGGCAATCTCGTGTTCCTCGCCGTCCTCGCCGTCCGGCCTCGCGGCCTGTTCGGGCTGCGCACCGCATGACCACCGTCGAGCAAGCCGTCGCCGCACCGCCGGCGGCCGGGGCGCTCCACGCCCGGGTGACCCGGGGCGGTCGGACCGCCCTCGCCGGGGGGGCGGGAGCGCTCGTCGTGGTGGCCGTGCTGGCGGTCATGCCGTTCGCCGTCTCGGCCGCCGACACGACCCTGCTCGTCAACTTCTTCATCCTCCTCACGATGGCGGTCATGTGGAACCTGCTGGCCGGCTATGCGGGCATGGTGTCCATCGGCCAGCAGGCGTTCGTGGGGCTGGGAGCGTACGGCGTGCTGGTGCTGGCGATGAACGGGGTCAACTCGTTTGCCGCCATCCCGATCGCCGCCATCGTCTGCGCGGCCATCGCCCTTCCCGTGTCGGTCCTCGTCTTCCGCTTGAGCGGGGGCTACTTCGCCATCGCCACCTGGGTGGTGGCCGACACGGCCCAGCTGGTGATCAGCAGCGTCACCTCGCTCGGCGGCGGGACCGGGCACCCCGTGCCCGGGCTGTCGCAGCTCAGTCCCCGCGCCTTTGCCGAGGCGACGTACTGGGCGGCGCTGATCGTGGTGGTGGTGGCCCTGGGCGTGGCCTACGCCCTCTTGCGCAGTCGGATCGGGCTGCTCATGGCGGCGGTCCGCGACGACGAGGTGAGCGCCCGCAGCGCCGGGGCACGGGTGATGGCCACCCGGCGCCTCGTCTACCTCGTGGCCGCCCTCGGCTGCGGGGCGGCCGGGGCCCTCTTGGCGGTGAGCCAGCTGCAGGTGCAACCCGGATCGGTGTTCAGCATCCAGTGGGCGGCCGAGATGATCTTCGTGAGCATGATCGGGGGGATGGGAACCCTCGAGGGGCCCATCGTCGGCACCATCCTCTTCTTCTTGCTCCAGCAGAACCTGGCCCAGCAGGGGGCGTGGTACCTCATCATCTTCGGCTCCCTCGCCGTGGTGGTGGCGATCTGGACGCCCAAGGGCCTCTGGGGGGCGTTGCGACAGCGGACCGGCCTCGAGCTGTTCCCCGTGGGGTACCGGCTGGTGACGCCGGACCGCGCCGATGCGCCCGCCCGTCCCTCGTCCCGGCGGCTGCGGCGCCGCTGAACGGGGCTACCCGACGGATCTGCAACGGTAGGGGGCGTGCACCGCCCGCCCGCCGACGTCGCCCCGGCCGACGACGCCTCCGCCCGCCGGCACGGGGCGCCGGCCGCCGTCGGGCCGGCCCGGTGGGGGCGGGGGGGAGGTCCCGCCCGGCCCGCCAGCGCCGTGGTCCTCACGATCGCCGTGGCGGCGGTGGCCTTCAACCTCCGGCCGGCCCTCACCTCGGTGTCACCCGTGCTCTCGGAGATCCAACGGTCGACCGGTCTGTCCGGGGCGGAGGCGGGCCTGCTCACGACGATCCCGGTGCTGGCCTTCGGGGCGTTCTCGCCCCTGGCGCCGTGGCTCGGGCGCCGCTTCGGCATGGAGGGCGCCCTCGTCGGCTCCCTGGTGCTCCTCGTCTCGGGCATCCTGGTCCGCTCGGTCCCGGCGCTCGGACCGCTGTTCCTGGGCACGCTCCTCGTGGGCGTGGCCATCGCCATCGGCAACGTGCTCGTGCCGGCACTGATCAAGCGCGACTTCCGCGACCCGCGCGCCGCCACCGGCGTCTACTCGGTCGCACTGTCGGCGGGTGCGGCCGTGGCCGCCGGCATCGCCGTCCCGCTCGACCGTGCCGTGGGCGGGTGGCGCCCCGGGCTCGACCTCTGGGCCGCGCCGGTCCTCGTCTGCGTCGTGCTGTGGACGTTGCGGCTGCGCGACGCCCACGTGGACATCGGGTCGGCGCACGTGCGCTCCGGGCTCTGGCGCGACGGGCTCGCCTGGCAGGTCACCGCCTTCATGGGGCTGCAGTCGCTCGAGTTCTACACCATGGTGGCCTGGGTGCCGACGATCTTCCAGCAGCTGGGCACGGGTGCGACCGAGGCGGGGTGGCTGCTCTCGCTGGCCGGCGCCGCCAGCCTTCCCTCCGCCTTCTTCGTCCCGATGTTGGCTTCGACGCGTGTCCGCCAGCGCGTGGCCGTCGTGGCCATGGCTGCCCTCAACGTGCTGGCCCTCTCCGGTCTGCTCTGGCACCCGAGGGCCGTGGCGGTGCTCTGGATGATCCTGCTCGGCCTCAGCCAGGGCGCGGCCATCTCGCTCGCCCTCACCTTCATCGTCGCCCGCGCTCCCGACCAGCACCTGGCGGCCGAGCTCTCGGGGATGTCCCAGACGGTGGGCTACCTCGTTGGCGGCGTCGGGCCGGTCGTGGTGGGGGCGCTGCGCGACGCCACCGGGAGCTGGGTGCTGCCGCTCGCGATCCTCGTCGCCGTGCTCGTGCCCGAGCTGGCCTGCGGGCTGGGGTCGACCCAGGGGCGAACCGTGGGCTCGGCCGGCGCCGGCTCACGGGCGGGGCCGTCGGCATAGCGCCGGGTCGCGGGTGTCGGCAGGCGGCGTGACGGGAATGACGTCAGCCGGAAAAAGTCACGCGATGACGAGACAAGGCGACTCCGGACCCGGCACACTGGGCCATGAGGCACCCGCGTGGGGACGGACGCCGCGGACGGACATGCGGCCCGGCTGCCGGAGGCAGGCCGGCATCGGGAAAGGGGAACGGCGATGGAGGAGCACCCGATCGAGCGGTTCGATCCGTTGCTGCGCAACATGCTCGCGTGGCACCTCGTCGAGGAGTCCCCTGAGGGCGTGTGGGCACTGCGCCCGGAGGTCGCACACCGGTTGAACCATCTCGTCCAGGTGTCGCGCCGGGATGACGCGTCCGAGATCGTCTACTTCGGCCATGCCTGCGCCGGCTGCCACACGAGCGGCATGACGCGGTTGCGGGAGGGGCGTTACCTCTGCGACGCCTGTCGGCGCGCCGCCGAGCTGGCGGCGGTTGCCACCCCGTTGCCGGCACCCGAGGAGCGCAAGGCGCGCCGGACCCACTTCCACCGGGCCCGCAGCATCGCCAGCTGACCCTCGGCGCCGGAGCGGCGGCCCTCGGTTCGAACGGGCGGCCCCCCCGCCCTGCCCGCGCCTCACCCGGCCGCCCCCGCACCCAGCCCGTCCGCCAAGCGCCCCTCCAACGCCGCCCACCATGCCGCCGGGACCTCCCCTGTAGTCTTCCCTCCCGTGTCCTCGACCGTCAGCGTGCTGGGCCATCGCGTCGACCGGCGGGAGGACCCGGCGCTCCTCACCGGCTCGGCGGGCTTCATGGCCGACGTGGTGGTCCCCGGGATGCTGCACGCGGCGTTCGTCCGCTCGTACGCGGCGCACGGCGTGCTGCGCGACGTGGACCTCACGGCAGCCAAGGAGCTGCCCGGCGTGGTCGCCGCCTACGTCGCCGCCGACCTCGGACTTCCCGACATCCCCGAGTGGCCGCGTGCCGAGGGGCCCCCGCGGCCCGAGCTGGCCCGGCCGTGCCTCGCCCGTGACCGGGTGCGGTACGTGGGCGAGCCGGTGGCCGTGGTGGTCGCCCGCAGCGCGGCGGACGCCGCCGACGCCCTGGAGCAGGTCGTGGTGGACATCGAGCCGCTCCCGGCGGTGGTCGACCCGATGGCGGCGATGGAGCCCCATGCCCCCGTCCTCTTCGAGGCGTTCGGCTCCAACGTCGTGCTGGAGGTGCGCCCGGACGACCCCTCCCTGGGCGGGCGCGGCGTCTTGGAGGGTGCCGAGGTCGTCGCCCGCGCCCGCTTCGTCAACAACCGGGTGGCGCCGGTGCCCATGGAGCCCAACGGCATCCTGGCCCGGCCGGCACCGGACGGGCGCCTGGACTGCCTGGTCAGCTGCCAGGCGCCGTTCGCCGTCCGCGCCGGGATCGCCCGCGCCCTCGGCCGGGACGAGGCCTCGGTCCGGGTGCACACCCCGGCGGTTGGCGGCGGGTTCGGCGCCAAGGGTGGCGTCTACCCCGAGCACCTGGTGATCGCCGCGGTGGCCGACCGGCTCGGCGCTCCGGTGCGCCACGTCGAGACCCGGTCCGAGAACCTCGTGGCCATGAGCCACGGCCGGGGCCAGGTGCAGGAGATCGCCCTCGGCGCGCGCCGGGACGGCACCGTCGTCGGTCTGGAGGCCCGGACGGTCACCGACGTGGGCGCCTACTGCTGGCGGGGTGCGATCCCCTTCCGGACGGCGCGCCTCATGGCCACCGGCCCCTACCGGATCCCGCGGCTGTCGCTGACGTCGCTCGGCGTCGTCACCACCACCACGCCGATCGGCCCCTACCGGGGAGCAGGCCGGCCGGAGGCTGCCGCCATGCTCGAGCGGGCGATGGACCTCCTGGCGGACGAGCTGGGCATGGACCCCGTCGAGGTGCGGCGGCGCAACCTCCTGCGCCCCGACGAGCTCCCGATCCGCACCCACACGGGAGCCCACTACGACAGCGGGGACTACGCCCGCGCCCTCGACCACGTGCTCGAGCTGGCCGGCCTCGACGATCTCCGGGCGGAGCAGGCGGCCCGGCGCGCCGGCCGCGGCCTCCGCCAGCTCGGCATCGGCGTCTCGACCTTCGTGGAGATCAGCGGGGCGGGAGCGGAGTACGGGGCGGTGGCACTGCAGGCGGACGGCACCGTGGTGCTCACGACGGGTGCGTCTCCCCACGGCCAGGGGCACGAGACCACCCTGGCCCAGGTGGTGGCCGCCGTGTTCGACGTGCCCATGACCCAGGTGGTGGTGGTCCACTCCGACACGGACCGGGTGGCCCGGGGCACCGGGACGTTCGGGTCACGGACGGGCCAGCTGGCTGGGAGCGCCGCTCACCGCGCCGCGGAGGCGGTGGTCGAGCTGGCGCGCCGCCAGGCCGCCGACCTGCTGGAAGCAGCTCCCGAAGACGTCGTGGCCGTCCCCGGCGGCCTGTCGGTGGCCGGGGTGCCGGCGCGGGGCCTCACCTGGGGCGAGCTGGCGGCGGCGGCACCGGGCGGCGAGCTGCGGGCCGAGGACGACTTCGCCCAGGAGCACGGGACGTACCCGTTCGGCGCCCACCTGGCGGTCGTGGAGGTCGACGTCGAGACGGGGCGGGTGACGCTCGAGCGGCTCGTGGCGGTCGACGACTGCGGGACGGTCGTCAACCCCATGATCGTGGCCGGGCAGGTGCACGGCGGGCTGGCACAGGGCGCGGCACAGGCGCTCTTCGAGGAGGTCCGCTTCGACGCCACAGGCAACCCGTCGACGGCCACCCTCGCCGACTACGGCATGCCCAGCGCAGCCGAGCTCCCGAGCTTCGAGCTGGGTGAGACGGTCACCCCGTCGCCCCGCAACCCGCTGGGTATGAAGGGGGTCGGCGAGTCGGGGTCGGTCGGGGCGACGGCGGCCATCCAGAACGCCGTGGTCGACGCGCTCCGGCCCTTCGGCGTGCGCCACGTCGACATGCCGCTCACCGCCGAGCGGGTGTGGCGGGCGATCCGGGACGCAACGTCGTAGCATCCGGCCATGGTCTTCATCCTTCGCAAGCTGGTGCGCGTGCTCCGTATGCGACGGGAGCAGCGCCGCCGCTACGGGCGCTGAGCGCCCGCGGGGCCCGGCCCCGCTCGCCGGAGGCCTCAGGCAGGTGCGCCGGGCGGTTCCGAGCCGGCGGGTGTGCCCGCACCAGATGCGGCTGGCGCCGTCACGACTGCAGGACCCGTCCCGGGAGCAGGGGGGGACGTCGCACCCGGAGCCGGTGCACCCGTGGCCGGTGCACCCGTGGCCGGCGTGGCGGCGGGCACGGGTGGCGGCGTGATCGGCGTTCCGGGGGGGACCGGACCCACCGCGGCCGCCAGCATGCCCGAGTTGGGGACCTTGAGCTCTCCGTCGACGGTCTGCAGGGTGACGTAGGTCAGGCTCATCTCGCGCACCCAGGCGTCGAAGATGCCCCCGAGCGCCCCCGAGCGGATACGGATGTGGTCGCCGACGCGGAACGGGCGGGCGGTGATGAGCACCAGGCCGGCGAAGATGTTGCCCAGGCTCTGCTGGGCGGCGATGCCGAGCACCACGCCGGCCAGGCCCACGCCGACGAGCAGCTTGTCGATGTTGACCTTCAGCACCGTCAGGATCGAGAAGACCACAAAGAGGATCCCGACCGCTCCGGTGATGATGCGGATGGCACCTCCGGCGGCGGCGATGGATCGGGAGAAGATCCCCAGGCTGAACGCCCGGGCCAGGCGGGTCGTGGCCAGCCCGCCGAAAACGAGGATGGCGGCGGCGCTGCTCCAGGCGATGATCTTGGGGTCGACTGCGTTCGTCTTCGGCGAGACTGTGCCGAAGGTGGTGCCGGCCACGAGGGCGGCAAGGGCGATCGCCCCGGAGACGGCGCCGATGACCCAGTGGCGGCGGTTGCCCCGCACGATCGCGTTCATGGCCTGCCGTGAGCTGATGGGGTGTCGTGAAGACACGCTGGAATCCTCCGGACGTCTCGGCGGGTCGGGACGGGGAGCCGCCAGGTGGCCTGCGGCAGCCCCTCGGGCGGACGAGGATCGGCGTTCGATCGTACCCGTCAACCGGACGAGGCGCGCTCGCCACCGGCGTCCGGCACCGGCGGCATCTCGGGCAGCGCGAGCCCTTCGGTGAGGGCGTGGAGCTCCGCCACGTGCAGCGTGGTCAGCCGCTCGAGCGCCGCGTCGCCCTTGGGCTCGAGCTCGACCCGGGCCAGCCGGCGGTCCCGGGCGTCGTCCCGCCTGCGCACGAGGCCCGCCGCCTCGGCCCGGTCCACCAGGCCGACCGCAGAGTGGTGCCGGAGCTGGAGGTAGTCGGCGACGTCACGGATGGTCGGTCCGCTCGGGTCGGGATGGCCCCGGACGGCCAGGAGCAGCTGGTGCTGGGCAGGCGTCAGGCCAGCGGCCCGGGCCTGGGCGCCGCTCCAGGCGAGAAACCGGCGGAGCCGGGTCCGGAACACGAGGATGTTGCGGTAGTCCTCGTCGCTGAAGCGGCGTGCCGGCACCGGCGTCGACTGCTGCGGGGCGCTCACGGCCGCCGGCCGCCGGTGTCTGCGTGCGTCGGGACCGAACCGTCGCTCGTCATCGTGGTTCTCGCCGTCGTGCCCCTCTCGCCGCCGTCGTGCTCGCCGTCGCGCTCTCGAAGGTGCCCGGGGTCGGGCTGGTGCACCACGGCGACCGCCACCGGAGCGAGGGTACCCCTGCGCAGCCGCCGCCGGGGGCCAGGCCGGCGGGTGCCGCCACGGCGACTCCGCCGGCTGCGCCGACTCCGCCGACTGCGCATCACCGGTGCGCCGAGCCGCCGCCCACCAGCTCGAAGGCTTCCCACATGGCGGCGTACCGGCCGCCCGCGGCCAGGAGCTCGTGGTGGGTGCCGGCTTCGGCGACCTCCCCGTCGTGCAGGACGATGATGCGGTCGGCCGCCCGCGCCGTCTGGAGGCGGTGGGCGATGAGCACGGTGGTGCGATCGCGGGCGACGGCGTGGATGGCCGCCGACACGCGGGTCTCCGTCGGAAGGTCGAGGTTGGACGTGGCCTCGTCGAGGAGGAGGACCGCCGGGTCGACCAACTGCGCCCGGGCGAGGGCGAGCAGCTGGCGCTGGCCCGCCGACAGGGAGCGGCCGCGCTCGGCCAGCTGGTGGTGGTACCCGCCGGGCAGGGCGGCGATGAACTCGTGCGCGCCCACGGCCCGCGCCGCCTGCTCCACCTCGGCGTCGGTGGCCTCGGGCCGGCCGTAGGCGATGTTGTCCCGGACGGCACCGGAGAAGAGGAAGGCCTCCTGGGGCACGTAGCCGAGCTGCTGGCGGTAGCCGAGCAGGTCGATGCGGCGGAGGTCGTGCCCGTCGGCCCGTACCGCGCCGGCGTCGGGATCGTAGAAGCGGGCGAGCAGCTTCATGACGGTGGACTTGCCCGCGCCGGTCTCGCCCACCAGGGCCACCGTTTCACCGGGCCGGATGGCGAGGTCGACGGCCCGGAGCGCCTGCGGCGGCTCGGCGGCGGCGTCGCTGGAGACGAGGAGCGCCGGGTCGGCCGGCCCGCGGCGGCGTGCCGGCGTTCCGGCCGCTCCCGGCCGCCGGACGGCGGTCGGGTACCGGAAGCCGACCCGGTCGAGGGCGAGCGCCCCGTCGAGGCGCCCGACCGCCACCGGGTCGGCCGGCTCGGGGGTGAGGGTCTCGGTCTGCATGAGCTCGGCGATGCGGCCGACCGACACCCGGGTCTGCTGCCAGGAGTCGAACACCTGGGACAGGCTCTGGATGGGGGAGAAGAACATGTCGACGTAGAGGAAGAAGGCGATCAGGCCGCCGGCCGTCAGGTGGCCCGAGCTCACCAGCCCGGCCCCCACGCCCAGCACGATGACGTCCGCCACCCCGGCGAGGAACTGGATGAAGGGGAAGTAGGTGGCGACGAGCCGCTGGGCGGCCACCCGCGTGTCCAGGTAGTCCTTGCCCAGCCCGTGGAACCGTGCCTGCGTGTCGTGTTCGTGCACGAAGGTCTGGGACTCCCGTACGCCCGAGAGGCTCTCCTGGAAGTCGGCATTGACGATGGCGATCCGCTCCCGTGCCCGGTCGTAGAGGACGGCGGCGCGCCGCCGGAAGGCGACGGTGGCGAACACGAGGGGGACGACCACCGAGAGCGTGCACAGCCCCAGCTCGGGGTTGATGACGACGAGGGCGACGCCGACGCCCACGAACGTGACCATGGCCACGAGGGCGGAGAGCACCCCGTTCTCGATGAGCGTCTCGAACTGGTCCACGTCGGTGGTCATGCGGGTCATGATCCGGCCCGCCATCTCCCGCTCGTAGTAGTCGAGCGAGAGCCGCTGCAGCTGGGCCCAGATGCGGATCCGGAGCGACAGCATGATCTGCTGCGCCACCCTTCCGGTCACGAACGTCTCACCGATCTCGTCGACCAGGTCGACGAGGGTGATGGCGAGGTAGACGGCAGAGGCGAGGAGGAGCACCGCCACCGAGCCCGCCCGGACGCCGCTGTCGATGCCGATCTTCACGAGGATCGGCCCGGCCAGCGTGGCCAGCCCGTCCACCACCACGAAGAGCAGGCCCAAGAGCAGCGGCCAGCGGAACGCTTTGAACAACGTGGGCAGGCCGAACGCCCGGTCGCGGCGGGTGTCGCGTGCCATGTCCACACGGGCCTCGTCGCGCACCGGGCGGAGCGCGGCGACCCGGGCCAGGAGCTCGGGCGTCGCCACCAGGCTGATGCGCCACCCGCCGCCGCCGCCCAAGCCGGGCCCGATGCTGGGTGGTCCGGCCCGGAGCGCCGCCGACCGGGGGTCTGCGGCCGCCGGATCGGCGCCCCACGCCGACGCCGTGACGCCGCCGCCACCCGTCGGCGGAGGTGCGAGCCCGGCGAGGGCCTCGATGCGGTCTCCGACACGCTGGGCGTCCTCGTCCTCGAGGCCGGACAGGAGCGAGCGGTACAGCGGGCTGCGTGCCACGAGGTCGTCGTGGGCGCCTTCCTCCACGATGCGGCCGCCGTCGAGGACCACGATCCGGTCGGCCAGGTGGAGGGTGGAGCGCCGGTGGGCCACGAGGATGGTGGTCCGCCCGGTCATCACCTCGCGCAGGGCGTCGTGGATCTGCTCTTCCGTGCGGGCGTCGATGGCGCTGGTGGCGTCGTCGAGGATGAGGACCCGCGGGTCGTAGAGGATGGCGCGGGCCAGGGCGATCCGCTGGCGCTGGCCCCCCGAGAGCGTGAGGCCGCGCTCGCCGACCACCGTGTCGTAGCCCCGGGGGAGCGCGGCGATGAACTCGTCGGCCCGCGCCGCACGGGCGGCGGCCCGGATCGCCTCGTCGCTCGCCCCCGGCCGGCCGTAGGCGATGTTGGCCCGCACGGAGTCGGAGAAGAGGAAGCTGTCTTCGAAGACGATGCCGACCTGGCGGCGGAGCGAGGCGAGGGCCACGCGTCGGACGTCGACGCCGTCCACCGTCACCGTGCCCGCCGTCGGGTCGTAGAACCGTGAGACGAGCATGGTGAGGGTGGACTTCCCGCTTCCGCTCGGTCCGACGATCGCCACCCGCTCGCCCGCTGCGATGTGCAGGTGGACGCCGGTGAGGACGGGTTCGCCGTCTCCGTAGGCGAAGTGGACGTCGGTGAAGTCGATCCTGCCGTCGAGCGTGGGGAGCGCCACGGGGTCGGGCGGGTCGGCGATGGCCGGTTCCATGTCGATCAGCTGGAAGATCCGGTCGAGCCCGGCGCGCGCCTGTTGGCCGATGGTGAGGACGCCGGCCAGCTGCCGCGCCGGCGCCATCAGCGAGACGATGTAGGTGGAGAAGGCGAGGAAGGTGCCGAGGGAGATCTGGTGGCGCAGGGCCATCCAGCCGCCGAGGGCGAGGATCGCCACCTGGCCCAGGCTCGGGATGGACTCGAGCAGCGGCTGGTACCGGGCCTGGAGGCGCACCGCCCGCATCTGGGAGCCGTAGAGCACCTTGGCCGCGTCGGCGATGCGACGGACCTCGCGCTGTTCCTGCCCGAAGGCCTTCACCACCCGCACGCCGTTCAGGTCCTCGTCCACGATGGACACGAGCTCGCCCTCGCGTTGCTGGGCGTCCCAGGTGGCGGGAAAGATGCGCCACCGCATGCGGTAGGACACCAGCAGGAGCGCGGGTGCGATCACCACGCTCACCGTGCCGAGCAGCGGCGAGAGGTACAGCATCACGCCGAGGGACAGCACCATGAGCAGCACGTTGCCGCTCATGATGGGAACGAAGTTGAGCAGCCCCTGCACGAGCGTCGAGTCCGAGTTGGCCCGTGCCACCAGCTGGCCGGTCGGCATGCGCGACAGGTTCTCGGCGTCCATCGCCTGGAGATGGTCGTGCATGGCGTTGCGCAGGTCGTACTGGACGGCGAGGGCCACCTGTCCACCCCGGTAGCGGCGGATGTGGGCGGCGGCAAAGGTGACCCCGGCAAGGGCGCCCATGAGCACCAGCCACGGCCACAGCGGCGACGTGTGGTGGATGACCACTGTGTCCACGATCTGGCGCGCGACGAGGGGCACGATCGTCTGGCAGAGGGCGCCGACGATCGCCGCACCGGTGGAAAGGAAGACGGCGCGGCGGTGGCGCAGCATGTACCCCCAGAGCCGGCGCACCCATCCGGCCCGAGGCGCTGCCCGGGCGGTCACGCCGGGCCCGTCCGCCCGGCATGGCGCTCGCGGTGTAACGCCTCCAGGGCGGGGCCGAGGGCCGCCAGGGCGCTCGTCACGGAGGGGTTCTCGGCGCGAGCGACGACATCGGACAGGGCGCGCACCATGCAGGCCTCCACCCGGGCGAGCTCGTCCCGGCCGCCAGGCGTCAGCACCAGGTCGATCGCCCGCTGGTCCCCGGGCGACCCTCGTCGCTCGAGCAGCCCCTCCCGGCACAGGGCGTCCACCGCGGCGCTGATGGCCGGGCGGCCGAGGCCGAGCCGTTCGGCCACCCGGGAGGCGCGCTCGTCGCCGGCTGCGATGGCCGAGAGGACCCGGTACTGGGCCATGCCGAGAGGCCCCGACGCCTTCTCGAGGAGCCGGGCGAGGCGGGCCAGGGTCCGCACCGCGTCCACGCCGTCGGGCAGGTTCGGTGGCGGCGCGGTCGTTGCGGGCATCGGGCAGGGAGCATAGCCGACACTGTTCGGGTATCGAACAATCCGAGGATGCCAAGGTCATTGACATCAGACGGGCGGGGCCGGAGACTGGTCCGGTGGACGGCACCGACGAGGACGGCACCGGCGCGGACGAGCGCCCGCCGCTCGAGGTGTGGGAGTCGCCCGAGGGCACCGTCCGGGTCGAGATCGGGTCCGACATCGGGTGGCTCCTGTTCAACCGCCCGGAGAAGCGCAACGCCATGAACCCGGCCCTCAACGCCGAGATGGCCCAGGCCCTCGACCTCCTGGAGGGGCACGAGGGCGCCCGGGTGGTGGTGCTCACCGGCGCCGGCGAGGCCTGGTCGGCCGGGATGGACCTGAAGGAGTACTTCCGGGACGTGGAGGCGTCGCCTCCGCACGTCGAGATCGCCGCCCGGCGCACGAGCGCCGAGTGGCAGTGGCGCCGGCTGATCCACTTCGCCAAGCCCACGATCGCCATGGTGAACGGCTGGTGCTTCGGCGGGGCGTTCACGCCGCTCGTCTGCTGCGACCTCGCCATCGCCGCCGAGGACGCGGTGTTCGGGCTGTCGGAGGTCAACTGGGGGATCCCGCCGGGAGGCCTCGTCAGCCGGGCGTTGGCAGAGACCGTGCCCACTCGGGACGCGCTGTGGTTCATCATGACCGGCGAGACCTTCGACGGGCGGCGGGCGGCGGCCATGCGGCTGGTCAACGAGGCGGTCCCGGCCGACCGGCTGCGGGCGAGGACCGAAGAGGTGGCCCGGCTGCTGGCGCGTCACTCCACCCGCGTGCTGCGCGGGGCGAAGGTCGGCTTCAAGAAGGCGCGGCTCATGTCGTGGGACGAGGCGGAGGACTACCTCTACGCCAAGTTGGACCAGACGGTGCTCGGTGACCCGGAGCAGACCAAGCAGGAGGGGCTCCGGCAGTTCCTCGACCGGAAGACGTACCGGCCGGGGCTCGGGTCCTTCGACCGACGCTGATCGCCGGACCCTCGGCGGTGCCCGCCTCCAGGATCTACCGCAGCCCCTTTCCCGACCCCGACGTCCCCGCGCAGGACCTCGTGGCTTTCACCCTGGGGCGAGCCGACCGGTGGCCCGACCGCATCGCGCTCGTCGATGGCACCAGTGGCGACTCCGTCACGCACGGGCAGTTGGTGGCGGCGGTGGACCGGGCCCGCCGCCGGCTGACGGCGCTGGGCGTCGGGCCGGGGACCCGGGTGGGGCTGTCCGCCGCCAACCAGCCGGCGTGGGTGGTTGCGTTCTACGGCGTGCTGGCCGCCGGCGCGACGGTGGTGCCGCTCAACCCGGCGCTCACCTCCACGGAGGTCCGCCACCTGCTCGGGCTGGTCCGGCCGGCGGCCGTGATCGCCGACCCTCAGGGCCTGCCGGCGGTGACGGCGGCGGTCGAGGCGGGCGTGCCCCCGGCGGTCCTGGCACTGCACGAGGTGGCGGGCGGGCCGCGGCCGCAAGGTGCCGACGGGGCGGAGGTGGCCGGGGACCCGGAGGCGCCCCTCGGTGCGGCGGGGCCCCGGGACGTGGCGGTGGTCGCCTTCTCCAGCGGCACGACCGGCGGGGCCAAGGGTGTCCAGCTGACCCACGGCAACCTGGTTGCGAACCTGGTGCAGCACGAGCCCGTGTACCACGTCGGCCCGGACGACGTGGTGCTGGCCGCCATGCCCCTCTTCCACATCTACGGTCTCTCGATCGTGCTCGGCTACGCGCTGTCCCACGGCGCCACGGTCGTCACGATGCCGCGTTTCGACCTCGACGCCTACTGCCGGCTGGTGCGCGAGCACGGCGTCACCTGGCTCCACCTCGTGCCCCCGATCGTCCTCGGCCTCACCAGGCGGGCCGGACGCGACGACCTCTCCTCCGTTCGCCACGCCGTGAGCGGCGCCGCTCCCCTGGACGCGGGCGTGGCGGCGAGGGCGGGCGCCCTTCTCGGTTGCACCGTGGGCCAGGGCTACGGCATGACCGAGGCCAGCCCGGGCGTGACGTGGGTGCCCGACGACGGCTCGGTGCCGTGTGGCCAGGGGTCGGTCGGGCTGCTGGTGCCGGGCACCGAGGCGCGCCTGGTCGACCCGGCCACGGGACGGGACACCGAAGGGCAGGGCGAGCTGTGGGTCCGAGGGCCCCAAGTCATGGCCGGGTACCTGGACGATCCGGCGGCCACGGCGGCGGTGCTGACCGAGGACGGTTGGCTGCGGACCGGTGACGTGCTGCGCGTGGACGCCGACGGCGTGTGGTGGGTCGTCGACCGGATCAAGGAGCTCATCAAGTACAAGGGATGGCACGTGGCGCCGGCCGAGCTGGAGGCCGTGCTGCTCGAGCACCCGTCGGTGGCCGACGCCGCCGTGGCCGGCGTGGCGGACCCGGAGGCGGGCGAGGTCCCCGTGGCATGGGTCGTGGCGCGCACCCCGGTCGACCCGGCCGACCTGCTGGCCTGGGTGGCCGCCCGGGTCGCGCCGTACAAGAAGGTGCGTCGTGTCCACGTCGTGGACCGCATCCCCCGGTCGCCGGCGGGAAAGGTGCTGCGCCGCATGCTGGCCGAGCCGCCCGGCCAGCCCGGTTGAGGATCGCCGGCCGGGTTTGAGGATCGCCGGCCGGCGCGCCGGTCCGGGCCGCTCGACCCGGCGCGCTCAGCCCCCGGAGGGTGCCGCCGCCTCGCCGCGCCGGAGCGCCGGCTCGCGGCGCGGGGTCATCGCCGTCGTGCAGGCGTCGAGCAGGGCCCGCAGGCGGTCCGCCTCGGCGCCGGAGAGCTGGCGGAGCATCCGGGCCTCCAGGTCGTCCATGGCGGCGTCGCAGGCGACCAGAAGGGTGCGCCCGGCGGGGGTGAGCGAGATGCGCAGCACGCGGCGGTTCCCGGCGTCGGGTGCGCGTCGTACGAGACCCTTGCGCTCGAGGCTGGCCAGCATCTCCCCGCCGGCCTGGCGGCTCACGAAGGACCGGCGGGCCAGCTGCGCTCCCGACATCCCGGGATGGCGGTCGAGGACGCTCAACGCCGTGTACTGCGGCACGGTGACGCCGAGATCGCTCACGATGTCGTCCATGGCGGCGCGCACCGCCAGCTCGAGCCGCTTGATGAGGTAGGTCAGCCGCGGCGGCGCCGGACCGTGGCTCGGCGCGCCGGACGACGGGACGACCACGGCATGAGGGTACCAGCGCGGCCGGCGCGCCGGGCGGCCGCCGGTAGCGTGGACCGGCCCCGATTCGAGAGGAGCACCCGATGGACTACGTGAAGCTGGGATCGACCGGGATCGAGGTCTCGCGCCTCTGCCTCGGCTGCATGAGCTTCGGCGACCCGGCACGCGGCAACCATCCCTGGACCCTCGACGAGGGCCGGTCGAAGGCCGTGATCCGCCAGGCGCTGGACGCCGGGATCAACTTCTTCGACACGGCGAACGTGTACTCCGACGGCAGCAGCGAGGAGATCGTGGGGCGCGCCCTGGCCGATGTCGGCCGGGACGACCTCGTGCTGGCGACCAAGGTCAACGGCCGCATGCGGCCCGGCCCCAACGGTGCCGGCCTGTCGCGCAAGGCGATCATGGCCGAGATCGACCACAGCCTCGTGCGCCTCGGCGTGGACTACGTGGACCTGTACCAGATCCACCGCTTCGACCCCGCCGTCCCCGTCGAGGAGACCGTCGAGGCGCTCCACGACGTGGTCAAGGCCGGCAAGGCCCGGTACGTGGGCGCCTCGTCGATGGACGCGTGGCAGTTCGCCACCATGCTGCACGTGGCGGAGCGCCACGGCTGGACCCGCTTCGTGAGCATGCAGGACCACTACAACCTGCTCTATCGGGAGGAGGAGCGCGAGATGCTGCCGCTGTGCGCCCACGAGGGCATCGGCGTCATCCCCTGGAGCCCGCTGGCGCGCGGCCGCCTCACCCGGGACTGGGAGGCCGAGACGGAGCGGAGCGCCACCGACGAGTTCGGCAAGCGGCTCTACCGGGAGGAGGACCGCACCATCGTCGAGCGGGTGGGCGCGCTGGCCACCCGCCGGGGCGTGAGCCGCGCGCAGATCGCGTTGGCCTGGCTCCTGGCGAAGCCGGTCGTGACCGCGCCCATCGTCGGCGTGACCGGGCCCGAGCAGTTGGCCGACGTCGTTGGCGCCTTGGACGTGCACCTCGACGCCGAGGAGATCGCCCACCTGGAGGAGCCCTATGCGCCCCATGCCGTCGCCGGCCACTGATCACACGCACTCGGGACGACGGACCTCCGGCTCGCCAGGGGATCGGTGCCGAGGGGATCGGTGTTTCGTGCGGGCGATTGCGCTAACGTCCGGGCACCGATCCATGGAGGCGCCGTGACCCACGACGCGAGGGACGTGGTAACGCTGCGGGAGGTGGCTCGGGCCGCCGGCGTCCACCCGGGCACCGCGTCCCGGGCGCTCAACGAGGCCACCCGCTCTCTCGTGCGGCCCGAGACGGTCGAGCGCGTGGTGGCCGCGGCCAGCGCCCTCGGCTACCGGCCGAACTACCTCGCCCGCAGCTTCAAGACCCGCCAGACCCGCTCGGTGGGCGTGGTGATCCCCGACATCAACAACCCGCTCTTCCCGCCCATGGTGCTGGGCATCGAGGACCGCCTGACGACCGAGGGCTACGTGACGTTGCTGGCCAACACCCAGAACGAGGCGCAGCGCCGGGAGCGCATCTTCGCCGAGATGCTCGAGCGCCACGTCGACGGCCTGATCGTGGCCACGGCGCAGCGCGAGGACCCGGAGCTCGTGGAGCTGGCCCAGGACGGCATCGCCGTCGTGCTGCTGAACCGGGTGGTGGAGGACCGGTCGTTCTCGTCGGTCTCGGCGGACGACGGCGCCGGGGTCCGCGCCGTGGTCGACCACCTGGTGGGCCTGGGCCACGAGCGCATCGCGCACGTGGCGGGTCCCCAGTCGATGTCGACGGGCCTGGCCCGGTACCAGGGGTTCCTCTCCAGCATGCAGGCGGCGGGACGGCGGGCGGAGCCCGAGCTCGTGGCGGCGGCCACGAGCTTCACCATCAACGAGGGGGAGCGGTGCGCCACCGTGCTCTTGGAGAGCGGCGGCGCACCGACGGCCATCTTCGCCGCCAACGACATGCTGGCGCTCGGGTGCTACTCCGCGCTGGAGCGGGCGGGGCTGCGTTGCCCGGAGGACGTCTCGGTGGTGGGGTTCAACGACATGCCGTTCATCGACCGCCTGAACCCGCCGCTCACCACCGTCCGGATCCCGCACTACGAGCTGGGCGCGCAGGCGGCCCAGCTCCTGGTCGACCAGCTGCACCAGCCGCACGAGCCCCTGCGGGTGCTGCTGCTCGTCCCGTCCCTCGTGGTGCGGGGCTCGACGGCCCCGGCCAGGGCGGCGGTCCGGGTCGGCTGACGGCCGGCCGGCCCTCGTCGGCCACCGGTCGGCCACCGGTCGGCCACCCGGTCGGGACGCCACCGGGCCGCCACCGGACCGCAGCCGTCCACCCTGGTCCCGCAGGCGCCGGCCCCGCGTCCGACTCCTTGACATGTGGCCCCATCCCTCCGATACTGGGCGCTATGCAATCGGTTGCCGAACAGGGTGGAGCGGACCAGTCGCTCGGGTGGATCGGCGCCGGCCGGATGGGGACGGCGATGGCCTCGCTCGTCCTCAAGGCCGGGTACGACCTGACCGTCTTCAACCGCACGCGGGCCAAGACCGAACCGCTCCTGGCTCTGGGGGCCAAGGCGGCCGACACCGTCGCCGACCTCGGCCCCTGCGACGTGGTGTTCGTGACGGTGGCGTCCTCGGACGACCTCCTGGCCGTGCTGGGCGGCGAGGGGGGGCTGCTTGGCTCGGGCCAGCTGCCCGGCATCGTGGTCGACTGCTCGACCGTCTCGGCCGAGGCGTCGGCCCAGGCCCGTGCCATGGCGGAGGCCAAGGGCGTCGGCTTCCTCGCCGCCCCGGTCAGCGGCAACCCCAAGGTGGTGACGGCGGGTCGGATGACGATGGTGGTCTCGGGCCCCCGGGCCGCCTTCGACGCGGTCGAGCCGTACCTGCGCCTCGTGGCCCAGGAGGCCACCTACGTGGGCGAGGGCGAGCTGTCGCGCCTCGTGAAGCTCTGCCACAACCTCTTCCTCGGGGTGATGATCCAGTCCCTGGCCGAGGTCACGGTCCTGGCGGAGAAGGGCGGCGTCCGCCGGGCCGACCTCCTCAACTTCATCAACAACTCGGTGCTCGGCTCGCCGTTCAGCCGCTACAAGACCCCCAACCTCGTCAACCTCGCCTTCGAGCCCAGCTTCACGACGCGCCTGCTGCGCAAGGACTTCGACCTCGGCCTGGGAGCGGCGCGCTCGCTCGAGGTGCCCATGCCGGTGGCCGCCAGCGTGCACCAGCGCCTCGGGGAGGCGATCGGGCACGGGATGGGCGAGATGGACTTTGCCGCCCTGGTCGAGCTGGAGGCCAAGGGCGCGGGGATGGAGCTCGTCTCCGAGAGCGTCGACGTCGACGACGGGCTGCACCCGCTCGACTGACCGGGCGGCTGCCCCGAGGAACGGAGGACCAGGCCGCCCGGCCCGCCCCGCCGCGTCGTCGGGGCCGCGGCGGGAACGGTCAGGCGCCGTCCCAGCCGCGGGGCTCCTCGTCGAGGACGCCGAGCGCCGCGAGGCCGGCCCCGAGCCGCTCGGTGGCGTCGGGGTCGGGATCGAGCAGCGGGAGGCGCACGCCTCCCACCGGGCGGTCGAGCATGGTCATGGCCGCCTTCACCGAGGCCGGGTAGCCCGTCTCGCGCAGGAGGTGCCACAGCGCGGACATGCGGTGCTGCAGGGGGCGGGCGGTGGCCACGTCGCCCGCCCGGCACGCTGCTTCGAGCCGGCGGACGAGCCGGGGGGCGATCGCGCTGGAGGGGGAGAAGCAGCCGCTGCCACCCACCGGCATCGAGGGGAGCAGGTACTCCACGCCCGTGAGCATGGAGAAGTCCTCGCGGGCGGCGGTCCCGCGGCGGGCGCACTCGGTGAAGGACTGCATGTCGTACGAGGCGTCCTTCACCCCGACGAAGTTCGGGCACGCCCCGACGAGGGTCTCGATCAGCTCGGGCGTCACCGCCACGCCGAGGCGCGGCGGGAAGTTGTAGGCCAGCACGTCGATCCCCACGCTGTCGCAGACCGCCCGGTAGTGGGCTTCGAGCGACGTCGGGCCCGGGCGCCAGTGGTAGGGCGTGACGACGACGACGGCGGCGGCGCCGGCGGCCTCGGCGTGCCGGGCGAGGTCCACGACCTCGGGCGTGCCCGGCATGCTGGCGTGCACCAGCACGGGCACCTCTCCGGCGGCCGCGCCGACGGCAACCTCCACCGCCGCCTTGCGCTCCGTGACGGACAGGCTGGGCGACTCGCCGGTGTGGAGCGGTAGGGCGACGGCGTCCACGCCCTGGGCCACGAGGAACCGGACACAGCGGTGCAGGCGGTCCGGGTCGAGCGGGCCGCCGGGTGCGAACGGGGTGACCGGCGCCCCGATGACGCCCCTCCAACGGCTCACCGGCTCACCGAGCAGGGTCGGGCGCCTCGGCGACCAGGACCACCAGCCCCGCGTCGCCCGCCTCGAGCTCGAACGGCCCGGGCTCGATCCAGGCCATCGACTCGGGCGCCAGCTCGTGACGCTCGCCTGCCACGGCCATCGCCCCGCCGCCGGCCACGACGTACGCCATGACCTCGGCGCCGCCGGCGTCCAGTGCGGCAGTCCGGCCAGGCTCGAGCGCCACGCGCCGCATGCGCATCGGCACCGGCGCGCCGAAGACCGCCGGGCCGGCGACGAGCGTCTCGGTCACGCCGTCGGCCACCTGGACGGGCAGGTCTGCAGTGTCTTTCACGACGGGCACGGGCACCTCACTTGGTCGGGAGGACGATGGGACGGATGGAGGTCCGGGCGGAAAGGGCCTCGAAGGCGGCGTGCACGTCGTCGAGGACGAACCGGTCGGCGGTCAGCGGCTCGGTCCGGACGGCGCCCGAGGCCAGCAGCTCGAGCATGGCCGGGTAGGCGTTCGGGCTGGACCGGACGCCGTAGAGGGTGAGCTCGTCGAGCGCGAAGGCGTCGACGGGGACGTCCGCCCGGGCGCCCCCGGTGAGCCCGAGGACGGCGACGCTCCCGCCGCGCCGGGTGGCCCCGACCGCCTGGGCCAGCACGGCGGGGTTGCCCGAGCAGTCGAACACCACGTCCACACCCCGGCCACCGCTGGCGGCGCGTACGGCGTCCACCGGGCTCTCGTGCTCGTAGTCGACGACGTCGGAGGCGCCGAGGTCGGCCGCGGTCCGCAGGCGGTCGCCCCGGCCGACGACCACCACCGTGGTCGCGCCGGATGCCCGGGCCACCTGCAGCATCAGGAGGCCGAGCAGGCCCGGCCCGTAGACGGCCACGCTGGCGCCGGCGGTGAGCCCGACCCGGCGGGCGGCATGGACGGTGAGGGCGCCCTGGTTGACCAGCGCCGCTGCCGCCGCGCCGACGCCGTCGGGGATGCGGTGGAGGGCGACGGCCGGCCGCACGGCGTACTCGGCCAGGGCGCCGGGTGCCGTGTGGCCGTAGAGCTTGAACCCCGGCTCGCGCACCCGCTCGCAGAGGTTGTAGCGCCCCGAGCGGCACATGGCGCATGCCGAGCAGCCGGCGTGGTTCTCGGCGACCACCCGGTCGCCGACCGCGAGGCCGGACCGCTCCGTCCCCGGGCCGAGGCCGGCGACCACGCCCGACCATTCGTGCCCGATGACGAAGGGGAGCGACGGGGGCCAGACCCCGGCGAAGTCGCCGCGCACGATCTTGAGATCGGTCCCGCAGATGCCGCAGGCCAGCACCCGGCAGAGCACCTCGCCCGGCCCGGGCTCGGGGGTCGGCAGCTGCCCGACGTCGAGGCGGCCGTACTGGCGCAGGAGCGCGGCGGTCATCATGTCGGGGACCGCCGCCTCGCTCGTGGGGGCGTCGTCGCCCCGGCCGGCCTTGGCGCCGCTCATCTGGGGCTCGCGCCGTCGCCGTGCCCGGGCGCGCCGTCGGCGCCGGCGCCGGCGCCCGGGCCGGTGAGGGCGTGCACGGCGACGTGGCCCGTCGCCTCCAGGGCGGCGAAGATCTCGCCCGCCCTGGCGACCACGTGGTCCGCCACCTCCTCGGCGATCTGCTCCGCCCGCGCCGCGTCAGCCAGCTCGGGTCGGCCGTACCACCCCGTGGGGGCCACCACGTGGAAGTCGGCCATCACCGGGTAGACGTCGGGCCGGCGGAAGAGACCGTGGGCCGTCTCGCCCGCCGCCCGGTCGCTGGCCTCGGTGGCGTGCTCCAGGTGCACGAGCCCCGCCTCGTAGGCGAGCACGGCCGCCGTCTCCATCGACCCGGCATGGGTGAACTCCATCTCCTCGGGGTGCTTGCCGTGGGTGATCACGTGGGTCTCAGCGATCACGATGCGCAGCCCGAACCGGCGCTGGGCCTCGTCGGCCGCCCCACGGAGGGTGGCCGAGTTACCCTCGTGCCAGTTGACGACCACGATGCGCTCGACCCCGGCGCGAGCGAGGCTCTCGGCCACGTCCACCAGCACGGCCCGCATGGTGTCCGGTCGCAGCGTCAGCGTCCCGGGCCATCCCAGGTGGTAGTGGGCGACGCCCACGGGACCCAGGGTGACGGCGGCGGTGTCCAATCGATCGGCCACGCGCTCGGCGATCGACATGGCGGCGAAGGCGTCGGTGCCGAGGGGGAGGTGGCCGCCGTGCTGCTCGACGCTGCCGGCCACGAGCACGGCCGTGCGGCTGGATGCCAGGAGCCGGGCGGCGGCCGGCTGGCTCATGCGCTCGAGCTGTCGGTCGGGATGGCGAGGCATGTCAACCTCCGTAGGTCGTGGGTCCGGCGGTGCCGCCGAAGACGGCGTCGCGGTGGCCGGCGATGGGGGTGTCCCACGTCTCGGTGACGACGTCGACGAGGCTGGGTCCGGGCACCCGGAGGGCGTCCGCCAGCTGGGGCGCCAGCGCCGCCGGGTCGGTGACCCGTGCCGCCTCCCAACCCAGCGCCGAGGCCACGGCGGCGTAGGGGACGTCGGAGAAGTCCGGCTCCTCCCAGTCCCGGCCGAAGGTGATCCGCCGGTACCAGCGGATCCATCCGAGCGACCGGTTGTTGAGCACCACGACCGTGACGGGCAGGCCGAGCTCCGACACGGTCGGCAGCTCTCCCAGGGCGTAGGCGAGCGCTCCGTCGCCGGTGAGGACCACGATCCGGCGGCCGGGAAGGGCGGTGGCGGCGCCGATGGCGGCGGGCAGGGCGTAGCCGAGGCCGGCGAAGCCCCGCGGCGCCAGGACCCGGCGCCCCGGGACCCGCTGCTCCAGGTACACCGTGCCCCAGCCGCTGGCCAAGCTGGCGTCGCACACCACGACGTCGGTCGGCCCCAGGACGGCGTCGAGCTCGCCCATCACCCGGGCCGGGGCGACCGGGACGGCGTCCGAGCCGCGCTCGCGGTCACGCCGCTCCCGCCAGGCGCCGACGTGTGCCGCCACCCGGGCCGCCCAGGTACCGTGCCCGGCCGAGACCGCCGCGGTGTCGCCGCCCTCGGCGAGCGCACGGAGCAGCGACTCCAGCCCCAGGCGGGCGTCACCGACCAGTCCGGCGGCAACGGGGAACGCCCGGCCGATCTCGGCCGGGTCCACGTCCAGCTGCACCACCCGCTGGTCGGCGCGGGGGAGCGTCCAGCCGTAGGTGGCGCCGCCCGACGCCTTGGCGCCCACCACGAGGACGACGTCCGCCTCCTCGAGCGTGGCGCGGGCTGCCGTCGTCCCCATGGTGCCGACGGTGCCGACGGCGAGGGGGTGGTCCTCGGCGACGACCCCCTTTGCCGACATGGTGGTGGCGATCGCCGCCTGCAGCCGCTCCGCGATCTCCACCAGCGCGGGGCCGGCGTCGGCGTGCAGCGTCCCCCCGCCGGCCAGGATGCACGGCCGTTCCGCCGCGGCCAGGGCGGCCGCGCCCGCTGCCACGTCGGCCGGGTCCGGGGCGGTCCGGATCGACGGCCACCGGCCGAACCGGGCGCCACCGCCGTCGCGCCAGGGGGGCGCGGGGCCGTCCAGCACGTCCTGGGGCACGACCAGCGCCACCGGCCCGGGGCGCCCGCCGGTCGCCTCACGAAAGGCACGCCGGACGAGCGCCGGCATCGAGCCGGCGTCGGGCACCGAGGCGCTCCACTTGGTCACGGGCGCCAGGAGCGCCAGCTGGTCGATCGCCTGCGACGCCGCGCCGCGGTCACGGTGCGGGGCCACCGCCTGGGGCAGGTCGCTGACGAGCGCCACCACCGGGACCGAGGCGCCGAGCGCTTCGCCCAGGCCCGACGGGAGCTTGGCCGCGCCGGGCCCGACCGTGGCGTCGCACACGCCGACCCGTCCGGAGACCCGGGCGTAGCCGTCCGCGGCGTAGGCGCCGGAGCGCTCGTCCCGCACGAGGACGTGGCGCATGGCCGGCGCCCGGTCGGCGAGCGCGTCGTACAGCGCCAGCGTCTGACCCCCGGGGACCCCGAAGACGTGCGTCACCCCGTGCTCGGCCAGGAGGTCGACGAGAAGCATGCCCCCATGCCGCCGGGTCGGCGCCGCCCGGGCCGCCCCGGCGCGCTTGGGCGCAACCGATTGCGACACGGTGCCACAGTGCCGCGCCGCCGGACGGCATGTCAAGCAGCGTGCGGGTCCGGAACGCCGCGCCTCTGCGAGTCGCCGGGTGCGGGGACTACGCTGCGGCAACCGATTGCACGTGCAGGACGGCCGGAAGGGGGGCAGCGTGCCCGACGAAGCCATCGCCAGCGCCATCGCCAACTGGGGGCCGCGCTTCACGGCCCAGGGGGTCGACCCGAACGACTTCGCTCGGGTGACGGCGCCCCTCGAGCGCTGGGAGGACTGGCTGGACGCCTGGGCCGCCAACGGGGACGCCCACGCCGAGCTGGCCCGGGCGGCCGAGGCCGAGGGGCACCGTCGCACGGCGGGGGAGTCCTGGGTGCGCGCCGCGCTCAGCTACCACTTCGCCAAGTTCGTGTGGCTTCTCGACCTCGAGCGGCATCGGGCCACGTCCGAGCAGGCCGTGGCCGCTTCACGGGCCGGGCTGGCGCTCCTCGACCCGACCTTCGAGCGAGTGGAGATCCCCTTCGAGGGCACCACCATGGTGGGCAACCTGCGCCGCCCCGCCGGCGTGGACCGACCTCCCCTCGTCCTGCTGTTCCCCGGCCTCGACTCCACGAAGGAGGAGTTCTTCCACGTGGAGGAGGTGTTCCTGCGCCGGGGCATGGCCACGTTCTCGATGGACGGGCCGGGGCAGGGGGAGACGGGGTACACCACGGTGATCCACCCGGACTACGACGTGGCGGTGGCGGCGGTCCTGGACGTGCTGTGCGCCCGCGACGACCTCGACGGCCGGCGGGTGGGGGCGCTCGGGGTCAGCCTGGGCGGCTACTACGGCGTGCGCGCCGCCGCCTTCGAGCCCCGGCTGGTGGCGGTGGTGGTGTCCGGCGGCGCCTACGACTACGGCGAGATCATCCCCAAACGGCCGGTCAACTCGCGGGCGGCCTTCATGCATCACAGCGGGGCCACCACCGAGGAGGAGACCTTCGCCAACGCCCGTCGGCTCTCGTTGGCCGGCGTGGCGGAGAAGGTGCGGCAGCCGCTGCTGGTCGTCTTCGGCAAGCTGGACCGTCTCGTGCCGTGGGAGCAAGCGGCGCGGGTGGCCGACGAAGCGCCCGACTCCACGCTGTGGATGTTCGACCAGGGCAACCACGTCTGCATGAACATGACGTACCGCTGGCGGCCCCAGGCCGCCGACTGGCTGGGCGCCCACCTCGGCGCCGACCCCGGCGCGGTCCGCGGCGTCTGACGAGCGCCGGCGGCCGACGGCCTGGGGCGGTCAGCCCACGCCGGCGAGCTCGACCACGGGCAGGAGGACGGACGACGGCGCCCTGCCGCCGGTGTGGACGGAGAGCGTGACGTCACGGGTCGCCCGGCGGTCGCCGGCGTCGTCGTGGCGGAACGGCCCGGAGCCGGCGAAGGGACCGGTGGACCCGGGCCGGGCGAAATCGGACCCTCCGAGGGTGAGGGCGAGGCGGGAGCCGGCGGGGAGCCGGACGCACGTCGGCCACAGCTCCACGGCGACGTCGTAGGCGACGCCGGGCCGGACGGGGAGGCGCCGTTCGTGGCGGTGCCAGGGGCGGTGGGGCGACGAGCGCGCCGGATCGAGCTCTCGGTGCGACAGCCGGAGCCAGCCCTGGGACAGCGGGGCCTGCGGGTCGTTGGCGCCCCGGAACGTCACCTCCTCGCCGTCGGGCAGGAAGGCGCGCAGCGTGCAGAAGACGTCGGCGTCCTCTCCCGAGCTGGCGACGTGGAGCTCGGCCGCGGCCGGGCCGACCAACGTGCACGGTCGGGCCAGCGGCTCCGAGAAGAAGGTCGCGCCCGGGCCCCGGGGGGGGACGTGCACCGCCGCCGACGGCTCCGGCGCGCCGTCCTGGGGAGGGTGCAGCGCCTCCGGCGCCCCGAGGTGCCAGCGCTCCCACCGGGTGCCGGGGAGCGGCCAGTCGGACGAGCCGGCGCGGCGGTCGGCGCCGACGGGGTCGCGCACGACGAAGGTCACCCGGTCGCGGGCCTCCCAGTCGTTGGCGCGGCCGTGCAGGAAGCGGTCGAAGAAGGCGCGCTGCAGCGCACGTCCTTCGGGAAGGTAGAACGCCTCCTCGTGGCGGCCGGTGTGGACGTCCAGCCACCGCTCGGGCGAGGACACCGACGAGAAGCCTTCGAAGTTCCCGCGGCTGTGGAGCCCGAGCCCGCCCCAGTTGGCGGCCGACAGGACCGGGACCTCGATGCGCTCCGTTGCCGCGCTGCGCGCCCGGTGCCAGGCGTCGTCCAGCTCGTGGGCGCGGATGCCGGCCAGGTAGTCGGTGCGGCGGGCGGCCAGCTCCTCGGCGGTGAGCGTGCCGGGCCCTGCGGCGCGGCCGTCGGGCACCCACGGGCTGGCGGGGCCCTTCTCCCCGAGCCCGTGCTGCATGGAGAGGACCTGGCGCGGGTACCAGCCGTCGAAGAACCCGTTCGACAGGATCCCGCCGTGGTGGGTCATGTCGCGGTAGTGGTCCGCCGCACCCTCCCACGGGATGATGGCGGCCAGGTGCGGAGGGCGGAGGGCGGCGACCTGCCATTGCGAGATGGCGTAGTAGGACACCCCGGCGAGGCCGACCCGCCCGGTGCACCAGGGCTGTGCCGCCGCCCACTCGACGGCCACGGCGAAGTCCCGCTGCTCGCGCCGGCCGAGGAGGTCCATCGTGCCGGGAGAGCGCCCGGCGCCCCGTGAGTCGACGCGCACGACGGCGTAGCCGAAGGGGACCCACTGCTCGGGGTCCACGGTCTCCCAGCACAGGTGGGCGCCGCTCGAGCCGTCGAGGACCTCGGGGCGCTCGGTGGTCAGCCGCTGGTAGCGCTCGGCGAAGACCCCGTCGCGGAACGGGAGCCCCTTCCCGTAGGGGCCGGCGGACAGGATCGCCGGGAACGGGCCGCCCGCGACCGGCCGGAAGACGTCGGCCCGCAGGGTCACGCCGTCGTCCATGGGGACGGGGACGTCCCGCTCGACCACGAGCTGGTCCTGGTCTCGTGCCACGCGTCGCTCCTCTCGGTCGGCGTGCTGCCGCGGGATCGAACAACTGCCCGCGTAGCCATTGACCGCCGGTGTCGTCTCTCTGTAATGTAGCGATGCAATCGAATGCAGGCATTCCGGTGCCGTAGTTGCCGTGGGGGGCGACGTGATGTCGAAGGTGTTCACCGCCGAGGATCTGCCGCACTTCGCTTCAACCCGCGACACCCGCGACCGGCTGGACCTCGTGACCGAGGACGTCCCGGTGGGTGCCCGGCACCTCCGGGCGGACCGGATCGTCTACCACCCCGGGGACACGGCGGCGGCCCACTACCACGTCGACTGCTACCACGTCTTCTGGGTGACGGAAGGGTCCGGGATCCTGCATACGGGAAGCGGCACCGAGGCGCGCGCCACGCGGCTCTCTCCCGGCATGAGCGTCCTCGTCGAGCCGGGGGAGGTCCACTGGTTCGAGAACGACGGCACGGACGAGTTCTCGTTCGTGGAGCTGTGGGCGCCGCCGCCGGCCGAGACGGTGTGGACCGTGGACGGCGACCGGTGCACGTGGGGGCCGGCATGAGCCGGGTGACCGGCCCGGAGCGAAACGGCATTCCGCCGGACCAACCGGCGGTGCGAGGGAGGGAGCACATGAGACCAAGGCACCTGTTGGGTGGCCGAGGCACGGGGGGGCGTTGGCGACCGGTCGCGAGCCTCGCGACCGCCGTGCTCGCCGTGGCACTGAGCGCGCCGGCCCTGGGGGCCGGCTCGGCCGGCGCCGCACCCGCCGCCAAGCACAAGGCCCTGCACGGCACGGTGACGATCGGCGCCTCGGTGTCGCTGTCGGGCGACTTCTCGGCGACAGGCGAGACCACCAAGGAGGGCTACGAGGTCTTCCAGAAGTGGATCAACGAGCACGGGGGGATCCTCGGCCACAAGGTGGTGTTCAAGTTCCTCTCGGACGGCTCAAGCCCGACCCAGGTGACCACGAACTACCAGAAGCTGATCACGGTCACACACGTGAACTTCGTGGTCGGGCCGTACTCCACGCTCCTCACCAAGCCGGCGTCCGTTGTCGCCCACCGCTACGGGATGGCGCTGGTCGAGGGCATCGGCGGCGGGCCATCCGTGTTCGAGGCGGGCCTCACAAACGTGTTCGACGTGAGCGCGTCGGCGCTGTACCAAGGGGTCTCCCTGGCCAAGTGGCTGGTGAAGAACTACAAGCCGCAACCGGTCGCCTACGCCGCCATCACAACACCGTTCAGCGAGCCGATCGCCGCGGGCATCCAGAAGATCCTCGACGCGCACGGGTTCAAGACCGCGGTCTTCAAGGTCTACCCGCTCGAGACGACCGACTTCTCCCCGATCGCCTCGGCCATCGAGGCCAGCGGGGCCAAGATCTTCATCGCCGGCACCCAGCCGCCGGACGGCTACGCCCTCCTCGAGGACTTCGCCAGCGCCGGGTACCAGCTGACAATCGCCTTCGAGGCGTCCGGCCCTGACCAGGGACAGTCGTTCGTGAAGGCGATCGGCAAGCAGAACACCACAGGCGTGATGTGGCCCAACACCTGGTACCCCGGTGCCCAGGAGGGCAAGGTCAACGCCCAGATGGAGAAGATCGCCGAGCAGATGTTCCACGTGAAGAGGGCGGGGCTGAGCGCCAACATCGCCGAGGCGTTCTCCGCCGCCCAGGTCCTGGCCGAGGCGGTCAACCACATCAAGTCCCTGTCCAACAAGAAGCTGATCTCCTACCTGCACTCGAAGTCGGCCCACTTCTCGAGCGTCCAGGGGGCGGTCTGCTTCCTCAAGACAGGGCAGAACAAGTGCGCCCAGCCGTTCGTCTTCCAGTGGCAGGACGGGAACCAGGTGGCGGTGCTGCCGACGACAAAGCCCGGCGTCACCAAGATCCTGAACCCCAAGCCCAAGTGGGGTCAGAGCAAGTACTGAGCCGGCGAGACGACGTCGGCGGCAGGTGTCCACGGCGAGGGCCGGGCAGTGTCGGACTGCCCGGCCCTCGCCACCGGACAGCAGGTGGGACATGAGGCGCGACGCGCGTGACAGCGGGAACCGGGTGCGGCCCTCATGAGGGCCGGCGGGGAAAGGACCAGAAGCGAGTCATGAGATGCTAGTGCTCCAGGGGATCGTCGACGGGATCCTGGCCGGTGGCCTGTACGCGCTGATGGGGTCGGGGCTGACCCTCGTGTTCGGCGTGATGGAGGTGATCAATTTCGCCCAGGGGATCATCGTGGTCCTCGGGGCGTACCTCACCTACGTCTTCTCCACCCACATCGGGGTCGACCCGTTGGTGACCCTGTTGATCACGATCCCGATCATGTTCGCCCTCGGCTACGGGGTGTACGCCCTCCTGCTCCGGCCCATCAAGCGCGACCGGGTGATCATGTCGCTGCTCGTCATGTACGCGGTGGCGGTGGTGATCGAGGGCTGCCTGGACATCATCTTCGGCGGCACACTCGTCCAGGTCCACGCCGCCTACAGCACAAGCTCGATCCACGTGGCCGGCCTCGAGTTCTCCGACCTGTACCTGCTCGCCTTCGGTCTCAGCGCGGTGCTCCTGGCGGTCCTGTACGTGATCTTGTACCGGACCAAGTTCGGGCGGAGCCTGCGGGCGACGACGCAGAACCCGACAGCGGCCAAGCTCGTCGGCATCGACGTGGACCGGGTCTCGGCGACGACCCTCGGCATCGGCGTGGGCCTGGGCGCCGCCGGCGGGATGCTCTTCGGCATGACCGAGTCGTTCAACGCCTCCAGCTCGTACGACTTGATCTCGCGGCTCCTCGTGATCGTGATCCTGGGCGGCTTCGGCAGCGTCTGGGGAGCGATGGTCGCCGCCATCATCATGCTGGTGGTGGAGGACGTGGTGGCCGTCGTGTGGTCCCCGGTGTGGGGCCAGACCGTCTTCTACCTGGTGCTGGCGGCGGTCCTCATGTTCCGGCCGCAGGGCCTCTTCGGCCGGCTCGCGGTGAGGGCGCAGTGATGGCGGTCATCCAGGCCACGCCCGAGCTCCTCAGCCCGACCGAGATCGACCGGGCGTTCCGGGACCCCTACGCCCTGTCGGCGCGTACCCGGGGCATCTCGTGGACCGTGCTCCTCGCCGTCCTGGTGATGTTCCCCCTCGTGTTCACGAACCCGGCGGTCACGTCGGTGGCCGTGTTCACCATGTTCTTCCTCCTGGCCACCGTCGCCTGGAACATGTTCTCCGGCTACTCCGGTTACATCTCCATCGGGCACGCCGTCTACTACGGCTTCGGGCAGTACGCGGTGGCGTTGCTGATCCTGCACCTGAGCATCACCTCGGGGGTGAGCGAGCTGGCGCTGCTCCCGATCGCCGGGGTGGTGGCCGCGGCTGTGGCCGTGCCCGTCGGGCTGCTCGTCCTGCGGGTCCGGCGCCACACCTTCATCGTGCTCACCATCGCGGTGATGTTCATCTTCCAGTTGCTGGCCTTCAACTTCCCGTCCATCACCGGCGGGTCCGCCGGCATGAACGTGGCGCCCCCCACGTGGTCGGGGAACGACTTCAACCTGCCCTTCTATTACATCGCCCTCGGGACGGCGATCATCGCCCTCGCGCTGTCGTGGGGGATCCGCCGGTCGAAGTTCGGGCTGGGGCTCCTCGCCATCCGCGACGACGAGGACCGGGCGAAGGGCCTCGGCATCAGGGTGACCCGGACGAAGCTGATCGCCCTGGTGATCTCGGCGTTCTTCGTGGGCATCGCCGGAGGCCTGTACGCCATCTTCGTGGGCCAGGTGTTCCCCCAGTTCGCCTTCACACCGTTCTACGACCTGTACCTGGCCGTCTTCTCGTTCGTGGGCGGGCTGGGCACCCTGTCGGGCCCGGTGCTGGGGGCGCTGGTCCTCGGACCGCTGCAGCAGTACTTCGAGCTCCAGTTCGGGGCGACGACACTGTACTTGATCATCTACGGCGTGCTCTTCATCGTGATCCTGTTGCTCCTTCCCCGGGGCGTCGTGCCGAGCATCGCGGACCGCTACCACTCCCTGTTGGCGGCCCACTGGCGCAGGGCGGAGGAGCGGAGGAGCAGGAGCGGACCGGCAACGCCGAGCGCGGTCACGACCGGCGAGGCACGGACGGAGTCGGTGCCGGCGGTCCCGACGGTGCGGGAGGGCGCGTGAGCCTCATCGACGTACGGGAAGTGATCAAGCACTACGGGGGCATCCGCGCCCTCGACGGGTGCACAATGGCGTTCGAGGAAGGTGCGATCAACGGGCTGATCGGTCCCAACGGGTCGGGGAAGACCACCCTTTTCAACGTCCTCACCGGGTACGAGCGTCCGGACGGTGGCGCGGTGCACCTCCAGGGGGAGGACATCACCGCCTTCACGCCGGACAAGGTGTTCGCCCGGGGCGTGGGCCGGACCTTCCAGCTCACGCGGGTCTTCCAGCGGCTGACGGTGGTGGAGAACCTGCACGTCGCGGCCCAGCGCACCGGTGGGTTCCGGGCCGAGCTGTCCCGCTGGTCCTCGGGGTCCGAACGGGCGAGAGCCAAGGAGGTCCTGGACTTCGTGGGCCTCACGCGCCTGGCGGCGGAGGTTGCCGGCAACCTCTCCTACGGCCAGCAGAAGCTGCTCGAGTTCGCGGCGATCATGATCGCCGAGCCCCGGGTGATCCTCCTGGACGAGCCGGCCGGGGGGGTCAATCCCACCCTGCTGTCGCATCTGGCCAGCAGGATCCAGGCGCTGAACGCCGAGGGCACCACGTTCGTGGTGGTCGAGCACGACATGGAGTTCGTGATGGGGCTGTGCCACCGTGTCTGCGTGATGCACCAGGGCCGCGCGCTCTGTGCGGGGAACCCCGAGGAGGTGCGGGCCGACCCGATGGTGCTGGAGGCCTACCTCGGGACCGACATGCGCCCCATGGAGCATGCCGACGTGGAGGTGCGCTGATGCTGGTGTTCGAGGGCGTCTTCGCCGGCTACGGCGGCGGCGACATCCTGCGGGGCGTCGACCTGGTGGTCGAGGAAGGGTCGCTCACCTGCGTGGTCGGACCGAACGGGGCCGGCAAGTCCACGTTGATGAAGCTCGTGAGCGGCCTGCTCCACCCGAGGGTGGGCCGGCTCGAGTTCAAGGGCCGGTCGATCGCCCGTGCGACCCCGCGCCAGATCGTGAAGCAGGGGATCGTCCAGGTCATGCAGGCCCGGAACCTCTTCCCCGAGCTCACGGTGCGCGAGAACGTCGAGCTGGGCGCCTTCCTCGTCTCCGACGGCGAGGTCGTCCGGCGGCGCTACGCCGAGGTGTGCGAGATGTTCCCGATCGTCGGCGAGCGGGCGAAGGACCGCGCCGGCTCGCTGTCGGGCGGCCAGCAACGGATGGTGGAGTTCGCCCGGGCGCTCATGACCGACCCGGTCCTCGTGACGCTCGACGAGCCGTCGATGGGGCTCGAGCCCCGGGCGGCCAAGATCATCTACGACAGCATCGTGAGCATGCACCGGGCCGGCCGGTCGATCCTGCTCGTCGAGCAGAACGTCCGGGCCGGTCTCGAGCGGGCCACCCACGGCGTGGTGATGGAGGCCGGCCGGGTCCGCCTCGAGGGGACCGGCGCCGACGTGCTCGCCAACCCCCAGATGCGGGCCCTCTACCTCGGGGGGACGATCGAGGAGGGACGGGTCGCGAGCTCCACGGGGGTGGGGGCGGGGGCCGCAGCGCCGCCGGGCGCGCCCTAGCGGCGGACGCTCCCGGCACGGACGCGGCGGCGGCGCGCATGGACTTCCGGCTCTCGCCCGACGACGAGGCTCTCGTGGCGGCAACGCGCGACTACGCCCGGCGGGTGCTGGCGCCCGCCGCCGACCGGTTCGAGTCGTTCACCACGGCCGACGAGTTCCCCTGGGACCTGATGGAGGAGGGGACGGCCCTGGGGCTCAGGGCCCTCCCCCTCGACCCCGAGCTCGGCGGGCGCGGTGCCGACATGGTGCTGCAGGCAATCGTCGCGGCCGAGCTCGCGGCGGGGGACGTGGGCGCCGCCTACTTCTTCCGCCACTACTGGCGCTTCGCGCGCCTGATCCCCCGGCTGCCGTCCCGCGTGCGCGATCTGGTGGTGACCGGGATCACGACCGACGACCGCTTCGTGCCCGCCAGCGCCAGCACCGAGGAGGGAGCGGGGAGCGACAACGCGCTGCCCTACGACGCCCCGGGGCACGGGGCGATGCTCGCCGCCCGCCAGGTGGACGGCGGGGACTGGGTGCTCGACGGCACGAAGACGATGATCACCAACGGCGGCATCGCGTCGCTCTACTTCGTGCTCGGGCGGACCGACCCGGGACGGGGCATCCGGACCGGGGCCACCATGTTCGCCGTCCCGGCGCAGACGCCCGGGGTCCACGTGGGGCCGCTCTACCGCAAGCTCGGCCAGCGCGGCTCGCCGCAGGCGGACGTGACCTTCTCGGAGTGCCGCGTCCCCGCCGACTTCGCGGTGAGCGCGGTGGGGGAGGGTTACGCGTCGGCCGAGCGGGGGCTCGTGGCCGCCAACGTGACCAACGCCGCCCTGTCCCTCGGTGTGGCCGAGGCGGCGTACGAGGAGGCGCTGGACTGGAGCATCGACCGGGTCCAGGGCGGTGTGCCGATCCATCGCCACCAACTGGTCGCCCACGACCTCGGGTGGATGCGCTCCCATCTGGACGCGGCCCGCTCCTTTCTCCTGCAGGCGGCTTGGCGGTACAGCCACGACCAGCCCTTCGACCCCGGGTGGTCCTGGGGGGTGCGGGTCTTCTGCGCCGACGCGGCGATCGAGGTCACCCGCCGGGCCATGCTCCTCTTCGGCGGGCGGGGCATGATGGCCGGCTATCGGGTGGAGAAGCTGGTCCGCGACGCGTTGACCCTCACCCACGGGAACGGGACGAGCGCCATCTTGACGGCCCGGCTGGGCACCCACCAGGCGGACGCCCGAATCGCAGCGCGCGCCGCCGGCTCCGGCGGGCGCCCGAGCCCGGAGGCCGCGACATCGGAGACGCGAGCTGAGCTGGCAGCGCAGGTGGCAGCGGGGTTGACGGCAGCGGTGACAGCGGAGGTGCACCATGGATGACCGGTTGGAGTCGATGTACCGCAGGTTCACGTGGCGGATCCTGTCCAACTACGTGACCCCGTTCGAGTTCGACCGCCAGCAGCGGACGATCGGGGACTACGAGCAGTGGTGCGGCTCGTGGCTTGCGCTGGCGGCGGAGCACGGACAGCGGGGCGATGCCGCCGCGGCCGACGGGCGCCGGGTCACGGCCGCCGACGAGTACGTGCGCGCCGGGCTGTGCTGCCACTGGGCCAGCTTCATGTTCTGCCACGACCTCGACGCCTACCGGGGCGCCCTGGCGCAGATGGCGGACTACTGGCGCAAGGCGGCCCCGCTCGTCGACCCGCCCATGGACCTGGTGGACGTGGACTTCGAGGGCGTCGCCCTCCACGGCTACGTCCGCGTCCCTGTCCGCACGGACGGCGCCCGGCCGCCCGTGGCGGTGCTCCTTCCCGGGGCGGACTCGACCAAGGAGGAGCTGTACAACCTGGCGGAGCACCTGCTGGCGCGCGGGGTGGCCATCGCCGCCTTCGACGGCCCCGGGCAAGGATCGGTGAGCTTCGAGATGAAGCTCCGGCCCGACTACGAGCGGGCCGTCCAGGCGATCCTGGACGCGCTGGCGGCCCGGGGCGACCTGGACCCGTCCCGGATGGCGGTGGGCGGCATCTCCTACGGCGGGCTCTTCGCCATGCGCACGGCGGCGGTGGACGACCGGGTGCGCGCCGTGTTCTCCATCTCCAGCTGGTACACGCCGGCCGGACGGTTCGCCACCATGGAGCCGCTCTCCCAGGTGGGCCAGTACCAGCACCTGGGAGAGGACCCGGCCGCCGTGATGGAGTCGATCACCCTGGCCGGGGTGCTGGACCGGGTGACGGTGCCGGTGCTGCAGGTGTTCGGGGGGGACGACCCGGCGTCCCCGCCGTCGCACGGCGAGCGGGTGGCGGCGGAGATCGCCGGTCCGCTCACGACGGTCGTCATCCCCGACGGGGTCCACATCGTGAACAACGTGTGGCCGCAGGCCCGGGCGCTGGTGGGTGACTGGGTGGCCGAGACGCTCTCGGCCACGCCCGTCGTCACGAGCCCGGGCACCTCGGCGAGCGAGGAGGAGCGATGAACTACGCCAAGGCGGAGGCCAAGCAGGCGGCCCGTGCCACCTTCGAGGGACTGTGGGCGGCCACGACCACGCCGTTCGACGCCGAAGGGAGGATGGACCTGGACGCGCTGACCGGCGACGTCGCCCACCTCGTCGACGACCTCGAGGTGGAGGGCATCTTCTGCACCGGGGTGATGAGCGAGTTCTGGGCGCTGTCCGTGTCGGAGCGGCGGCGGCAGGTCCAGGCCGTGACCGCCGCCGCCCGCGGCCACTGCCCGGTGATCGCCCACACCGGGCACCACTCGCTCACCGAGACCGTCGATCTCACCCGGCAGGCCGAGGCCGCCGGCGCCGACTTCGCCGTGGTCGTGCGTCCGTACTATCCGGTGGGGAGCGATGCGGGCATCTACGCCTTCTACGCCGAGCTGTGCCGAGCCACCGACATCGGCGTGTGGATCTTCGACACGAGCTACGCCGGCCCACCGCTGGCGTTGGACCTGGTCGACCGCCTGGCCGACATCGAGAGCATCTGCGGCATCAAGGTGGGCCACCCCCAGTCCCACTACCTCGACGTCCTCCGGCGGGTCGGCGACCGGATCCTCGTCTGCTCGCCGAACGAGTCGGAATGGCTGGCCAACATGCGGGACCACGGCCAGCGGGTCTTCATGTCGTCGGCCGCCCCGTACCTCTACCAGACGGCCCGCTGGCGGCCGATGCGGGACTACACCCGTGCCGCCCTGGCGGACGACATGGAGAAGGCGACGGAGATCGCCGCCACCCTGGCACCGGTGCGCGCCGTCGCGGACCGCTGGCTGCACGGCCGGTGGAACCGGGAGCGGGCGAACCCGCTGCCGTGGCTGAAGGCGTGGGCGGGCCTGCTCGGCATGTCCGGAGGACCGGTGCGCCCGCCGCTGGCGCAGGTGCCGGCCGAGGACGTGGCGGCCCTGGCCGCAGACCTGGAGGCCGTGGGGCTCGCGTGAGGGGGACGCAGGGCCGGACCGGCTGACCGGCCCTGCCGACCGGCCCGGTCAGCCGGCGGCCGGCGGCGTGGCCCCGAGGTGGGCGCCCATCCAGTCGGCGAAGGTGGCGCGCGACTCGAACGCCCGGTTGGCCACTCCGTGGTTCCCGTCCTCGTACATGAGGAGCTCGGCGCCGGGGGCCTCTGCCGCCATCCGGTCGGCGTGGACCCGGCCCACCAGGCGGTCCTGTGCCCCGTGGACGACCAGCATCGGATTGGTGATGCGCGCCGCCGCCTCCTCCAAGGTCAGGGTGCCGGCGTAGGCCCGGGCAGCGGCGTCGTCGACCGACCGCGACCGGTGGCGGAAGGTGTCACGCGTCATCGGGGGCAGGTGGTCCCACTCGAGGTCGAACCGGTAGGGGCCGGCCAGCGCCACGCCCGCCACGAGGCGCGGCTCGAACGCCATGGCGCGGGCGGCGTAGTAGCCGCCGAGGCTCACGCCGAAGAAGCCCACTCGGCTGCCGTCGACCTCCGGCACCGTCTGGCAGAAGTTGACGGCGGCGGTGGCGACCTTCTCGTAGGCCGGCTCGATGGGCAGCTCGAACTCGCTCTCACCCTGGCCCGGGCCGTCGACCGCGAGCGTGGCCATGCCCCGTGCGAGGAAGTACTCGGCGGTGGCCTGGAGCTCCTCCTTCACCGAGTCCAGGCCTGGTGCCATCACCACCACCGGCGGCGGGCCGGCCGTGGTGGCGGGCACCCGGAGGTAGGCGGGGAGCGCGGTGCCGCCGTAGGGGACCGCCACACGCTGGGCCGGCGGGCGCATGGTGTCGAGCCCCCGGGCGTAGTCGGCGACGGCCCGGTCGCTCGCCGCCCGAAGCTGGTCCGGGTCCATCACGAAGACGAACTTGGCCCAGTGCCAGCACATCCCGGCACGGCGCCACGCCTCGGCCGCGGTTGCGTGCCGGCCCTCCTCGTCCGCCCGGGTGGCGATCGCCTCGTACCCCTCCGCCGTCCGTCCCCACTCCCGGCACCAGTCCTCCCAGCGGGTGATGCGGGCCAGCGTCCGTTCGAAGTCCAGGTAGTCCGTGCCGTTGTTCACGAACCTGGGTCCCCAGTGCGCCGCCGCCGTGGCGACCCTGGGGTCCACGTCCCCCTGCTCGGCCATGTGCCCTCCCGCCCTCGTGTGCCTGCCACGTGCGCCGAATCGGGGTCGACTCGATGCAACCGATTGCGTAGCATGGCGGCACCCAAGTGTCAACGGGCGCGGGCGGCGCTGGAAGGGGGACGCGGTGGAGGACGTGGACGTCGTGGTGGCGGGGGCCGGGCACAACAGCCTGATCACCGCCTGCTACCTGGCGAAGGCCGGCTACCGCTGCCTCGTGCTCGAGGCGAACGCCATCCCGGGCGGCGGCGCGGTCACCGAGGAGCTGCTCGGACCCGGCTACGCCGTGGACAGCTGCGCCACCGGGCACACGCTCATGTGCACCAACCCGCTGCTGGCCGACGACGAGCTCGGGCTGATGGCCGCGGGCTCCCTCACCTACGTGGACCCGGATCCCGTGGCCCACGTGGCCTTCCCCGACGGCGGCCACTTCACGATGACGCTCGACCGGAACGAGACGGCGGCGGAGTTCGGCCGGTTCTCGGCGGCCGACGCCCGGGCGTACGAGCGCCTGCTCGACGACTACGCCGAGGTGGCGCCTGTCTTCGCCCGGGCGCAGCACACGCCGGCGGGCATGGGACCCCCCCTGGACCAGCTGCTGGCCGAGCACCCCCGCGGAAGGGTGTGGCAGCGCCGGCGGATGCTGAGCGCCTGGGACGTGGTCCGCACCGAGTTCGAGAGCCGCGAGGCCCGGGCGTTCCTCATGTGGATGGCGTTCCAGACCAACCAGGCCCTCGACATCCCGGGGACGGGGCTCCTTGCCTCCAGCATCGTCGCCGGCCGGCAGCGCCGCAGCTGGTCGGTGCTGCAAGGCGGTTCGGGACGCCTCGTCGACGCGCTGGTGGGCTATCTCGAGGCGCACGGCGGCGAGGTGCGCTGCGGGCAGCCGGTCCGCCGCCTCCTCGTGGAGGGCGGCCGGTGCGCCGGGGTGGAGACCGAGTCGGGGGAGCAGTACCGCGCCCGCCGGGCGGTCGTGTCCACCATCCACGTGGTGCACCTGATGGACATGGCGCCCCCGGGGACGTGGCCCGAGGAGCTCGAGTACGCCGTGCGCACCTACGACGTGGGCATCCCGGGGTTCGGCATCTACCTCCTCACCGACGTGGCGCCGGCGTTCCAGACCCCCGCCGGCCCGGTGTCCGCCGTGTCCGCCGGCACCGTCGGGTGGCCGGAGGACCTGCTGCAGCTCGGCTTCGACCTGCGGCACGGGCGCTACGTCGAGGACGTCCCGTGGCTCCTCGTGGCCACCCCAACGCTGGTCGACCCGGACCGGGCCCCGCCGGGGCACCACACGGTCAAGGTGTTGAGCCAGCAGGTCTACGACCTGCCTGGGGGACCGGAGGGCTGGCCGGCCGCCAAGGAGGCGCAGGCCCGCCGTCAGCTCGAGCACCTCCGGCGCTCCGCCCCGGGTTTCACCGACGACCACGTCCTGGCCATGCTGGTGAAGGCCCCTCCGGACTTCGAAGCCTCCAACCGCCACATGGTCCATGGCGCCTTCCACGGGGGGGACCGGGGCGTGGCCCAGAGCGGGCCGGGCCGGCCGGCGCCCGGGTGGGCCGGCCACCGGATGCCGCTCGCTGGCCTCTACCAGACGGGTGCGACGACCAACCCGGGGGGTTCCATCACCGGCGTCCCGGGGCGCAACGCCGCCCGGGTCGTCCTCACCGACCTCGGGATCGACCCCGACGCCGTGCTGCGCCCGGTGCACGCGGGGGACGGCACGGTGCCGCACGGGGTCACCGGCCTCACGACGGCGGGCGCCGTCGGCGAGACCGCCCGGGCCGCTGGCGGCGCCGCGTGAGCGCCCCCGGGCCCCTGGGCGTGGTCGACGCCCACGCCCACATCGCGGTGGAGGACCTGTTCACCACCGAGGGGGTGCTCGACCCGTCGTTCGCCGCGCTGCGAGACGTCGACGGCCGGCGCCGCGTCTTCCTCCGCGGGCGCGAGCTCGCCTCGGTGGTGGGCGAGTTCCTGGACCCCCACCGCATGCTGGCCGAGGCCCGCGCCGAGGGCGTGGACCACCTCCTCCTCTCGCCGTGGGTCCACATGGCTCCGATGGGCATCCCGCTGGCCGAGGCCCGCCGGCGTTGCGAGGTGCAGCACGAAGTGCTGGCGCGGCTCGTGGCCGCCGATCCCGAGCACCTGAGCGCCGTGGGCGCGGTCCCCATCGACCATCCGGCCGACGCGGTCGCGGTGCTGCGCGAGGCGTGCGCCGCCGGGTTGTCGGGGGTCGAACTGGCCGCCAACGCCGGCAACTACCTCGGCGAGGAGGGGCTCGAGCCCTTCTGGGAGGAGGCAGAGTCGCTCCAGGCGATCGTCTTCGTCCACCCCAGCACGAGGGGGATCACGCTCCCCGCGCTCGACGACTACTACCTGTGGAACACCGTCGGCAACCCGGCGGAGACGGCGATCGCCGGCGCCCACCTGGCCCTCGGGGGCGTGCTGGAGCGCCACCCCGGGCTCCGGGTCGTGCTCGCCCACGGCGGCGGCGTCCTGCCCGCCGTGTGCGGCCGGCTCCGGCACGCCCAGTCGGCGGTGGCGGCCGCGGCCGGCCGGCTGGCCCGACCGGTGGAGGAGTCGCTGGCCCGCTTCTACTTCGACACCGTCACCCACGACGGGCGCCAGCTCCGGCGCCTGATCGAGGACTTCGGCCCCGAGCGGGTGCTGCTCGGCTCCGACCGGCCCTTCGACATGGGCGACCCCCACGCCGTGTCCGTGGTTCGCAGCCTCGGCCTCGACCCGGCGGTCGAGCGTGCCGTCCTGGGAGGGAACGCCGCCCGGCTCATCGCCCGGCGCTGACGCCGCCCGGCTCATCGCCCGGCGCTGACGCCGCCCGGCTCATCGCCCGGCGCTGACGCCGCCCGGCTCATCGCCCGGCGCTGACGCCGCCCGGCTCATCGCCCGGCGCTGACGCCGCCCGCTACCGGTTGACGAGCGTCATGTCCCCGTAGCGCTCGCCGGAGGCGGCGCCGAGCGGGAAGGCCTCCGACAGGGCGGCGACGTCCTCGTCGGCCAGGACGAGCTCGGCCGCGGCCAGGTTCTCCTCCAGGTGGGAGACGCTCGACGTGCCGGGGATGGGGACGACGTCCGAGCCCTGGGCGAGCACCCAGGTGAGCGCCAGCTGCGACGGCGTGCAGCCGTGGCGGTGGGCGAGGTCGGCCATGCGGTCTTGGAGCGCGACGTTGCGGGCCAGGTGCTCGGACGAGAACCGGGGGTGGTTGCGGCGCACGTCGCGTGCTGCCAGCTCGGACGGATCGCGGAAGCGTCCGCCGAGAAAGCCGCGGCCGAGCGGGCTGTAGGCGACGAACCCGATGCCCAGCTCGCGCACGGTGGCCAGCACCTCGGCCTCGGGATCGCGGCTCCACAGGCTGTACTCGGTCTGCAGCGCGGTCAGGGGATGGACGGCGTGGGCTCGGCGGATGGTGGCCGGGGCCGCCTCGGACAGCCCGAGGTGACGGACCTTTCCGGCGTCCACGAGGGCGCCCATGGCGCCGACGGTCTCCTCGATGGGCACCGTCGGGTCGACGCGGTGCAGGTAGTAGAGGTCGATGTGGTCCACGCCGAGACGCCGCAGCGAGGCGTCGCAGGCCTCGGGCACGTACTCGGGCCGGCCGTTCACGCCTTGGAACGTGCCGTCCTCACGGCGCACGTTGCCGAACTTGGTGGCCAGGACCACCTGGTCGCGGCGCCCGGCCACGGCCCGTCCCACCAGCTCCTCGTTGGTGTACGGCCCGTAGGCGTCGGCGGTGTCGAGGAAGGTGCAGCCGAGGTCCAGGGCCCGCCGGACGAGGGCGACGCCCGACTCGTCGTCGACGGGGGTCCCGTACATGGGGGAGAGGGCCATGCACCCGAGCCCGACGGAGGAGACCTCCAGGGTGCGTGTGCCACTGCCCAGGGTCCTCGTCTCCACCGCCGTCCTCCTCGCGTCGTGGCGGCGGCCCGGCCGGGCCGGCGGCGCCGTCCGATGATCGGTCACGGTACTCCGGACAGGTCCGGCGCGCAATCGATTGCCACCGGGGAGAACGGCGCTGCGATAAGTTCGGGGAGCCAAGCGCGCCGGGCCCCGGGGCCGGCGCGGCGGCACTGGTTGGACGCAGCGAGGGGCCAGAGCCCCGCGGAGATCGGGGGACGAGATGGAAGGCACGCAGGAGGTCCGGACGTACGCGACGGCGCCCGCGCCCGGTGCCATGGCGGTCGACTTCGAGGAGCGGGTCGACTTCCGGCGCCTGCACGGGTACCGCCTCGGCCGGGTCCGGGCGGCACTCGAGCGCTCGGAGCTCGGGGCCGTGCTCTGCTTCGACGTGAACAACATCCGCTACATCACGAGCACGGCCATCGGGGAGTGGACCCGTGACAAGCTGACCCGCTACACCGTGCTGGCCCGCGGGGCGGAGCCGGTCCTGTGGGACTTCGGCTCCGCCGCGGTGCACCACCGCCTGCACTGCCCGTGGATCGCCCCGGAGAACTCCCGGGCCGCCCACACCACCATGCGCGGCGCCGTCGGCCCGGAGGCCGGGATCAGCGAGCGCGGGATCGCCGAGATCGTCGACGTGCTGCGGGAGGCCGGTGTCGCCGACATGCCCGTCGGCATCGACATCATCGACGCCCCCCTCATGTTCGCCCTCCAGCGGGCCGGGATCGAAGTGCGCGACGGCCAGCAGGTGATGCACGACGCCCGGCAGGTCAAGTCGCCGGACGAGATCATGCTCCTCTCCCGGGCTGCCGCCATGGTGGACGGCGCCTATCAGCGCGTTGCCGAGGCCCTGAAGCCCGGCGTGCGGGAGAACGACATCGTGGCCCTGGTGAACGAGACGCTCTACACCATGGGCTCCGACGACGTGGAGTCGGTCAACGCCGTGAGCGGCGAGCGGTGCGTGCCCCACCCGCACAACTTCTCCGACCGTATGATCCGGCCCGGGGAGCAGGCCTTCTTCGACATCATGCACGCCTTCAACGGCTACCGGACCTGCTACTACCGGTGCTTCTCGGTCGGCTACTCCACGCCCGCCCAGCGCGACGCCTACAAGCGGGCGCGCGAGTGGATGGACACGGGGATCGACATGATCAAGCCCGGCGTCACCACCGACCAGATCGCCCGTCTCTGGCCGACCGCCCAGGACATCGGCCTCGCCAGCGAGCAGGAGGCGTTCGGCCTCGAGTTCGGCCACGGGCTGGGACTGGCGCTGCACGAGCGCCCCATCATCAGCCGGCTGAACTCGCTCGACCACCCGATGGAGATCCAGGAGGGGATGGTGTTCGCCCTCGAGACCTACTGCCCGGCCACCGACGGCCGCTCGGCCGCCCGCATCGAAGAGGAGATCGTGGTCACCTCGTCCGGGCCGCAGGTGATCACCCTCTTCCCGGCGCAGGAGCTGTTCGTCACCAACCCGTACTAGGAGGGGCTCGACCGATGACCGACGTGCTGCACCCCGCGGTGGCGGGACCCCAGGCGATCGACCTTCGCCTGCGCATCTACCGGATGATGGTGGAGATGCGCGACTTCGAAAAGCGTGCCTACGACCTCTTCCTCCAGGGACTGGTGAAGGGGACGAGCCACCTCGGACTGGGCCAGGAAGCCGTGGCCGCGGGCTTCGGGGCGGCCATGCGGCCGGAGGACTACACCTTCGCCACCTACCGGGGCCACAACCACACCTTGGCCCGGGGGGTGCCCATGGCTCCGGTGATGGCCGAGCTCATGGGGCGGGAGGCCGGGCTCATGGCCGGCAAAGGCGGCTCCATGCACCTCACCAGCGTGGCGCACCGGATGATGGGCTCCTACGCCATCGTCGGGGCGCACCTGACGATCGCCAACGGCGCCGCCTGGTCGTCGAAGCTGCGGGGGACCTCCGAGGTGACGGTCTGCTTCTTCGGCGACGGCACCACCAACATCGGCGCCTTCCACGAGGCGCTCAACCTGGCGGCCGTCTGGCAGCTCCCGGTGGTCTTCGTGTGCGAGAACAACCGCTGGATGGAGTACACCCCCATCGGCTCGGTGACCGCCGTGCAGCATCCGGCGGGCGACCGGGCACCCGCCTACGGGCTCGCCCCGGTGGTGATCGACGGGAACGACGCCGACGCCACTTACGCCGCGGCCGCCGCCGCCATCGAGCGGGCCCGAGGCGGCGGCGGCCCGTCGCTCATCGAGGCCGAGACGTACCGCCATGGCGGCCACTCGCGCGCCGACCCGGGCAAGTACCGGCCCGAGAGCGAGGTGGCCAGCTGGCTGGCCAGGGACCCGCTGCCCCTGTACCGCCGGCGACTGCTCGACGCCGGGGTCTCCGAGCAGGTCCTGGCGTCGGTGGAGGAGGCCTCGCGCCAGGCCGTGGACGAGGCGACGGAGCTGGCCGCCGCCAGCCCCCCGCCCGATCTGTCGCTGGTCGAAAAGGACGTGTTCGCAGACGGAGGTTCGGCATGGCGGAGATGACGTACCGGGACGCCGTGGCCTACGGCATCGCCCAGGAGATGCGCCGGGACCCATCGGTGGTGTTCCTGGGTGAGGACGTCGGCGCCGCGGGTGGCGTGTTCAAGGCGACCGTCGGCGTCCTCGACGCCTTCGGCCCGACCCGGGTGTTCGACACGCCGATCTCCGAGCAGGCGATCCTCGGGGCGGCCATGGGGGCGGCGATGACGGGGCTGCGGCCCATCGCCGAGATCATGTTCTCCGACTTCTTCGCCGTGTGCTGGGACATCGTGGCCAACGAGATGGCCAAGACCCGCTACATGACCAACGGGCAGGTCACCCTGCCTTTGGTGGTGCGCTCGGGGAACGGCGGGGGATCGCGCTTTGGCGCCCAGCACTCCCAGAGCGTGGAGAACTGGGCCATGGCGGTCCCGGGTCTGAAGGTGGTCGCACCGTCCAACCCGAAGGACGTGGTCGGCCTCCTGGCCGCCGCCGTCCGGGACACAGACCCGGTCGTCTTCTTCGAGCAGAAGTCGCTCTACCCGACCAAGGGCGAGGTGCCCGACGGGGAGATCGTGGACGAGCTGGGCCGGGCCACGGTCCTGCGCCGTGGCGGTGCGGCAACCGTGGTCGCCCTGGCCGCCATGGTGCCCAGGGCGATGGCCGCGGCCGACCAGCTGGCGACCGAGGGGATCGACGTCACCGTGATCGACCTCCGGTGCCTCGTGCCGCTGGACGTGACGACCGTGGCCACCTCGGTGGCGGAGACCGGCCACCTGGTGACCGTGGAGGAGAACCCCCGCCTGTGCGGCTGGGGGGCCGAGCTCGCCTCGATCATCGCCGAGGAGAACCTGTTCGACCTGGACGGGCCGATCGTGCGGGTGACGACGCCGCACGTCCCCCTGCCGGCGGCCGACGCCCTGGAGGACGCGGCGATGCCGGACGTGGCCCGGATCGTCGACGGCGTACGGAGGTCGGTGCTGTGACGGCCACGGCGGCCAACCACGACACCGCCCGCGAGGCGGCCGAGCTCTTGCGGTGGGTGCCCAGCGGCGCCCTCATCGGGGGCACCTGGCTCGAGCCGACGGCCGGGCGCGCCATCGACGTCCTGGACCCGGCGACCGAGGAGCGGATCGTCTCGGTTCCCGACGGAACGGTCGAGGACGCCCTGGGGGCGGTGGACGCGGCGTCGGAGGCGCTCGCCCAGTGGCGGCGCACGTCGCCGCGGCACCGATCCGAGGTGCTCCGGCGTGCGTTCGAGCTCATGACCGAGCGGGCCGAGGACCTCGCCCGCCTCATGACCCTCGAGAACGGCAAGGCCCTGCCCGACGCCCGGGCAGAGGCGGCGTACGCGGCCGAGTTCTTCCGATGGTACGCCGAGGAGGCCGTCCGCAACGTGGGCGAGCTCATGACTGCCCCGTCGGGCGCCAACCGGATCCTCGTCACCCGCCAGCCCATCGGGGTGGCGCTCCTCATCACGCCGTGGAACTTCCCGGCCGCCATGCTGACCCGCAAGATCGGGCCCGCACTGGCCGCCGGGTGCACCGTCGTGTGCAAGCCGGCCAGCGAGACGCCGCTCACGGCCCTTGCCGTGGGGCGGGTCCTCGAGGAGGCGGGGGTGCCACCGGGCGTCGTCAACATCGTGCCGTCGCGCCGCTCGGGCGAGGTGGCGCGGGCCCTCCTGGCCGACGACCGGGTCCGCAAGCTCTCCTTCACGGGCTCGACGGAGGTCGGGCGCACGTTGCTGGCGGCGGCGGCGGAAACGGTCGTCAGCTGCTCGATGGAGCTGGGTGGCAACGCCCCCTTCGTGGTGTTCGCCGACGCCGATCTCGAGGCGGCCGTGGACGGTGCGATGGTGGCCAAGATGCGCAACGGCGGGGAGGCCTGCACGGCGGCCAACCGCTTCTACGTGGAGGCGCCGGTCGCCGACCGCTTCGCCGAGCTGCTGGCGGCCCGCATGGGATCGCTGCGGATGGGCCGGGGCCTGGACGACGGAGTCCAGCTCGGCCCCCTGGTCAACGCGTCGAGCAGGGACAAGGTGCGTGAGCTGGTGGACGACGCCCGTGCCGACGGGGCCGAGGCCGTCGTCGGCGGGGACGACCCCGGCGGCACGGGCTTCTTCTACCCGGCGACGGTGCTGGCCGGCGTCCCCCCGGCGGCGGCGCTGCTGCGGACCGAGATCTTCGGCCCGGTGGCGCCGATCGTCTCGTTCGCCGACGAGAGCGAGGCGGTGGCCCTGGCCAACGACACCGAGTACGGACTGGCCTCCTACGTGTACACCGGCGACCTCGCCCGCGGCCTCCGGGTGGCCGAGGCGATCGAGACCGGGATGGTGGGGCTCAATCGCGGGCTCGTCTCGGATCCGGCGGCGCCGTTCGGCGGGGTGAAGCAGAGCGGGCTCGGGCGCGAGGGCGGCCACGACGGGATGCTCGAGTACCTGGAGCAGAAGTACATCGCCTGTACCTGGTGATGAGGGAGGGGCAGTGACCGAGCCCCGGCCCTACGACCAGATCGAGGAGGAGTTCGGGCACATCCTGGACGAGAGCCTGGACCCCCGCGGCCCGGAGCAGCTCTACGAGATCGTGGGCTCGCTCGCCCTGCTGCCCGACGCCCGGGTGCTCGACCTCGGCTGCGGGCGGGGCACGCACGCGCTGGCACTGGCCCGACGGTTCGGGACGGCGGTGCTCGGGGTGGACCCGGACCGAGCGGCGCTCACCGAGGCCCGCGACCGCCTGGAGGCGGCCTGCCGCACCGAGCCGGAGCTGGCGTCGCGGGTGCGGTTCACCCGGGGCAGCGCCGAGGCCGTCCCGGCGGAGGACGGGGCGGTGGACGTGGTCTGGTGCCGCGACGTCCTGTGCCTCGTGGCGGACCTCGAGCGCGCCTATTCCGAGTGCGCCCGGGTCCTGCGCCCCGGCGGCCACGCCGTCGTCTACCAGATGTTCGCCACCGACCGCCTCGAGCGGCGCGAGGCCGCCGAGCTCTACCGGGCGTTGGACTGCGTCGCCACCAGCATGCGGCCGGACCGGACCGAGCAGGCGATCGCCGCCGCCGGCCTACGGATCGACGACTGCGTGGTGCTCGGGTCCGAATGGGGCGAGCACGTCGAGGAACGGACCAACAAGGCCGGGCGCCTGCTCCTGCACGCCAGCCGGCTCCTGCGGGCGCCTGAGCGCTACGCCGAGCGGTTCGGGCCGCGGAACGTGGAGATCGGGTTGGGTGACTGCCTCTGGCACGTCTACCGGCTCCTGGGGAAGCTCAGCGGCCGCGTGTACCTGCTCCGCAAGCCGGGTTGACCGGCGTCTCACGGACCGCCGTCGGTTGCATCCCCGGGCCGGGGGCCGTCGGGCGGCCGAAGAGCGTCACCCTCCGGCGACGGGCCGGGGCGCGGCTGCTCGGTGGGCCGTCCCTCGCCGAACTTCGGGCGGCGCATCCACACGTAGATGCCGATGTAGAGAGCGGTGAAGAGTGCGGCGAGCCCGCCCCACAGGAGCCACTCGCCGAGCACGTCGCTTGCCACGACCGCGTGGGCGGCCACCGGCGTCGGGAGCATGGCGGCGAGCACCACGTGCACCTCCCTCTCGGTGGCTCGACCCCGACGGGATGGTACCGGCGTGCCGCCCCGGGTCGGGTCCTCGCCCCGGTGGATCGTGCCGGTCGCGCCGCCGGCGGGCGGCGGCCGGCGACGGTGGACGGCGACGGTGGACGGCGACGGGCGAACGAGGGGCTTGCCGCAGTCGCAGCGACCGGCTATCCATTGCATCGGATGGGAGGGGTTGCGTTGCGGATCGGCCGTGCGGGGTGGAGCGGGCGTGGGGGGTGGAGGAGCCGGGTGCTCCTCGCGGCCGCGGCGTGCGTCCTTCCAGGAGCGTGGACGATCGGCGCCCAACCCGCTGCCGGCGCGTCGGGACCCCCACAGGCGACGACGTCGCAGGCGACGGACCCGCAGGCGACGGCGGCCACGGGGCCCGTGCTGGATGGGCACAGCTACAGCCTGCTGACGACGTCCGGGCAGCTCGTGGGCCTCGGCGCCGCCGTCTCCGGCCACGCGCCGACGCCCCCGCTCGCCCCCCTCGTCGGCGTGGCCGCCACGCCGGACGGCGAGGGCGCATGGGGCGTCGAGGCGAACGGCGGCATCGAGACGTTCGGTGACGCGACGGGCTTCGGCTCGATGGCAGGTCACCCCTTGACCGAGCCGGTGGTGGGCATGGCGGCCACCCCCACAGGCGGGGGGTACTGGGAGGTGGCGTCCGACGGCGGCATCTTCACCTTCGGCAACGCCGCCTTCTACGGCTCGATGGGCGGGTCGCATCTGAACGAGCCGATCGTGGGCATGGCGGCCACCCCCACAGGCGGGGGGTACTGGGAGGTGGCGTCCGACGGCGGCATCTTCACCTTCGGCAACGCCCCCTTCTACGGGTCCGGGGCCTCGCTGGGACAGGCCTTCGCCGGCATGGCGGTGGAGGTCGGCGGCTACCGGAACCCGCTGCGGGCGGTGAGCGGTCTCGCTCCCGAGCGGATCGACCAGGGCGTGGACTACGGCGGCGGCGGGCCGATCTACGCCATCGGCGACGGCGTGGTGTTGAACACGACCAATGCGGGATGGCCCGGTGGCGGCTTCATCACCTACCAGCTCGCCGACGGTCCCGCCGCCGGCGACATCGTCTACGTGGCGGAGAACGTCGTGCCGTCGGTGACGGTGGGGCAGACGGTCTCGTCCTCGACCGTGCTCGGCACGCTCGTCAACGCCTACCCCAACCTGGAGACCGGATGGGCGGCCCCGCCCGGGAACGGGGAGTCGTTGGCCCGTGCCTCGGGTCAGTGGTCCACAGCGGCCGAGGCCGGGACACTCCCGACCGCCTACGGAGCCAACTTCTCCGCCCTGTTGGCGGCGCTCGGGGCGCCGCCGGGCATCAGCTTCGGGCCGGTGCAGGGCACGGTCCCGGCCGGCTGGCCCGCCTGGTAGGCGCCGCCGCGCCGGCGGCGCCGGGGCCCGGACGGTTGGGGCAGGCTTGCACCATGTACGTGGCTGCACTGCGGGTGACCATCCGGATCCCGCACGCCGGCTCCCTCAAGGACAAGCGCTCGGTTGTGCGCCACCTGGTCGAGGCGTCCAGGCAGCGCTTCGGCGTTTCCGCCTCGGAGGTGGACGCACAGGACCGCAGGCAGGTCGCCGTGCTGGGGTTCGCCGTGGTCGCGCCGTCGGCGGAGCACGCCGAGGCGCTCCTCACCCGCACGGAGCGGTTCGTGTGGTCCCATCCCGGCATCGACGTGGTGGAGGTCAGCCGCCACTGGGTGGACGTGGAAGCCGAGCGCTGACTCGACCCCCGGCGACCCGGCGCGCCGAGGTCCGTGACGTGGGACCCCTTCCGCTGCTACCCGGCGGGTGGCGCGGTCGTGGTCGTGGTGGTGGTGCTCGACGAGGTGGTCGTCGTGGTCGACGGCGGCGGTGTCGGTGTCGTGGTGGTGGTCGTGGTGGTCGTGGTCGACGGGGGCGGTGTCGTGGTGGTGGTCGTGGTGGTCGTGGTCGAGGAGCTGGTGGTGGTCGTGGTCGAGGAGCTGGTGGTGGTCGTGGTCGAGGAGCTGGTGGTCGTGGTCGACGGCGCATCGGGGTGGGCCACGAGCCCGAACGGGCCGTTGTCGCCGGGGCCGGGCGGGGGCGTGGCGAACGGGTTCGACGGCCGGCCGGGATTGCTCGCCCCGATCGCCACCACGACGGCGAACACGGCGGCGGCGGCGACGGCGCCCAGCGAGCCGAAGGCGAGCGGCCGGGCCAGGGCGGCGAACCGCTCGCGCCGGACCTCGGTGCGCCGGCGGCGCTCGAGCTCGGGCGTGAGGTGCCCGCGTTGCTCGAGCCACGACATGAAGGGCGCAGACGCGTAGACGGCGCCTTGCCAGCAGACGAGCCCGACCAGGAGCCAGGTGGCGCTGGCCACGGCGGCGAGGGCACCAGCCAGGCCCCAGAGGACGACCGTCAGGAAGAGCTCCGTACGGGCCGAGACGAGCGCTGCCCACAGGCTCCGGCGGTCCTCGACCTTGGGCGTGCGGAGGAAGACGCCCTCCTTGCGAACGAGGCCCTGGACGCAGGCGATCGCCACGGTCCACGAAAGCGACAGCCAGTTGGCGAAGGCGAACAACGCCCGCCGGTAGGAGATGTGCGTTCGTTGGCGCAAGGCCCAGACCGCCCGGAGGAGGCCGATGGCCAGCAGCGTGCCCGGAAGCAGGATGGTGGGCCCGATGAGGGGACGGATGGCCACCGACGAGCCGGACAGCAACAGTGCGGCCACGACCGTGAGCACGACCGTGAACCCGAGCAGGACGAGGTCGTTCGTCCACTGGAGACCGCCGATGAGGTAGTCGAGGCGTTGCTCGACGGAGAGTCGGTTGCCCGGGTCCCGGTCCCAGGGCATGAGGTTCCGCCAGTGACGGCGCAGGATCTGCATGCCGCCGAAGCACCAGCGGAACCGCTGGCTCTTCAGCGACGAGAAGGTGAGCGGCATGATGCCCTGCCCGTAGCTGCGAGCGATGAACAACCCGGAGTAGCCGGCCATGAGGAGGCGGAGCGACGTCTCGGCGTCCTCGGTGATGCACCACTCGTCCCAGCCGCCCAGGCCCTCGAGCGCCGTGCGCCGGAGGAGGCCCATGGTCCCGGCAAAGATGATGGAGTTGCGCTCGTTGCGTGACCGCATGGCCGACGCGAAGAAGTAGCGGTAGGCGTCGTAGCAGGCCGTCAGGTACCGGTTGCCTTCGTACTCCCGGTAGTCCTGCGGCGTCTGGAGGAAGGCCAGCCCGGGATCGGCGAAGTACCCCACGGTGTCGTCCAGCCAGCGCTGGTCCACGAGGTAGTCGGAGTCGACGACGGCGATGATCTCGGCCCGCGGGTTGGTGTAGCGCTCCAGGGCCAGGTTGAGGGCACCGGACTTGTACCCCGGCCAGGGGTCCACGTGGACGAACGTCACCCGCTCCCTCCCGGCGCAATAGGCCTCCACGGGACGCCACACCTCGGGATCGTGGGTGTTGTTGTCGACCACCACGACCTCGAAGTCGGGATAGGCCAGGGCCTCGACGGCCTTGATCGTCTGGATGAGCATGTCCGGCGGCTCGTTGTAGGCGGCGATGTGCACGGAGACCATCGGCCGGTACGAAGGTTCGGCCACAGGGAACGCCCGCGAGTGCTGGACCCTGCAGATCACGTCGCAGGTCTCGAAGGCGAAGGTGACGGCGATGGTGAGCGCCGCCAACTCGAGGAGGAAGAGGATGGCGGAGGCGATCGAGCCGAGCACCGAGAAGTTGCTGGCCACCGTGACGTCGGCTGCGAACCCCAGGTACGCGAGGGCGGCGGCGAGGAAGCTGGCCAGGAAGTACTGTCCGAACGGGTTCCACGTCCGGCGCAGCGCCGCCACCGCCAGCGTGGAGACGAACACGAAGGCCTCGCTCGCCTCGACGGGGACCGACGGCAGCGTCCACCACAGTGCGGCGAGGTAGCCCGCGGCGAAGGCCCCGGTGGCGCCGAGGACCGCACCGAGCACCCACGACGCGAACCGGACGCGCGACCCGAGGAGGAACAGCAGGAGCCCGCCGATGCCGAGATTGAGGCTGCAGACCAAGAAGACGCTGAACAGCAACGGGGGCGCGCCCTCTCAGGCGGTCCGGCCCGCACGGGCCGGTGCCATCCCCACCCGACCGGACTCCACGTTGTGCATCACGACGGTCTTCTCCTCGTTGGCGCCGACGGCAACGCTGGCCACGATGTACCCGCAATGGCCGGTTCATAACGGAGGGCGGCGCCGGGCTCGGGTGGCAGAGCACTTCCCCAGTGCCCGCCGGAGGAGCACAATCGGAAGAGCTGGGCGACCTCGTCGGACCGGAGCCGGGCCGCTTCGTCACGGGACGGCGGCGGGCTGGCGCCTCCGTCGCCCGCCGAGAGATGACAGAGATGACGAGGAGGTCGACTGGTGGGTACCGAGGTTCGGCTCGGATCGCTCTCCGAGTTTCGTGATGGCGGGCTGACCGGTGTCGAGACCGGGGGACATCGGTTGATCGTCGGTCGCAAGGGCGACGAGGTGCACGTTGCCCGCAACCGATGCCCGCATCTGGGGTTTTCCCTCACCCGCGGCCCCGGCGGCCTGCGGTACGAGGACGGCGTGGTGCAGTGCCCATGGCACAACTCGCGCTTCGACGTCGGCACCGGGGAGAACCTCGACTGGGTCTCGGGCTTTGCGGGACGGACGGTGCCGCGCTGGTCGCGGTCGTTGATCGCACTGGGGCGCAAGCCCCATGGGCTGGACACGCTGTCGGCCACCGTCCGCGACGGGACCGTCTACGTCATCGTCGAGTAGTCGGTCTTCGGTCCGTCGAGGTAGCCCCGGATCGCGGTGGCGTACTCGGGGAAGTAGCGGGGGATCACGTCCAAGGCGAACCGATCGAGGATCGAGCCCGCCGGCTCGCGGTCGAGCAGGAAGGCGAACGACGCGCGGACGAGCTCGGCGTCGCCAACGGCGCGGCAGCCCACGGTGGCGGCGAACCCGGGAGGCACGGTGACCCGGTGGTCCGTACGGGCGCCGCCGTGCTCGACGTGGACCGCCCACGAGCCGTCCGCACGTGGGGCGACCCGGACCTCCATGTGCCCCACGCTACCGGCGCTCCTCGGCCACGCCGTCTCCCTCGAGCAGTTGTGGTCGCGCTCTCGCCGGTTGCCGTTTTGCCCCCGACAACCTCGGGTACGGGCGGCCCGAACCGAGGAGGCGCCATGTTCCTGCACAACAAGCGACTGATGTACACCGTCCGGGTCGACCAGGCCAACCCCCAGTTCGCCCGGTTGCTGCTGGAACAGTTCGGAGGTCCGAACGGGGAGCTCGGCGCGGCGATGCGGTACTTCACGCAGGCCTGGAACGAGCCCGACGAGGCGCGGCGTGGGATGCTGGCGGACATCGCCACCGAGGAGCTCTCCCACCTGGAGATGGTCGGCCAAGCGCTGGTCCTGCTCATGAAGGGGTCGCCCGCATCGGAGGTGGACAAGGTCGAGGGCGCCTACCTCGGCGACCTGCTCGACGGGAAGTACGAGGATTACATCGAGCTTTCGACGACCGCGCCGGCGTCGGTGCTCTCGGGCGGTGCACCCGGCCTCTTCGACTCCGGCGGCAACCGCCGGGTTGCGCGACACGCTCAACTTCCTCATGACCCGGGAGATCGCCCACCAGCAGATGTTCGAGGCTGCGCTCGCCTCCCTCGAAGAGAACTTCCCTCCGGGTACGCTGGCCGGTGACGAACGCCTGGGCCATGTCTACGTCCACGACTCGGACGGGTCCGGCGACCAGTCCCCCTCCGACGGCGCCAGCGGCTTCGAGCTGGTCCAGCGGCACAAGCCGGACTGGGGGTTCGAGCTCCACCGCGACCCGCTGCAGCGGGCGGCATGACAGACCATCCTCTGACCCCGGCCGAACGACGTGGCCGCCCGGCCGACGTGGCCGCCCGGCCGACGTGACGGGCTGACCACCGCACCATCCGGCCGGTGCGCCGGAGGCGGTCCGTCCATGGGCCGTTCGACCCTGGGGACGGCGCTGTCCACGCGACCACGGTGGGTCCATGACGGCGACGTCCCCCACCGCCGCGCCCCTGGGCGCGCCCCCGCCGGTGCCTGGCGGCGGTGGACCGGCCGTCGAGGCAGCCCGCTTGACCAAGCGGTACGGCGACATCGAGGCGGTCCGGGACGTCTCCTTTGACGTCGGGCGGGGTGAGATCTTCGCCCTCCTCGGACCGAACGGGGCGGGCAAGAGCACCACCGTCAAGATGCTCTGCACCCTGGCTCGCCCGACCGGGGGGAGGGCAGCGGTCGACGGCTTCGACGTGGCCCGCCAGCCCAAGGCGGTGCGGCGGCGCATCGGTCTCGTCTTCCAGGAGCAGACGCTGGACGACCAGCTGACGGCGGAGGAGAACCTCCGCTTCCACGCCGTGCTGTACCGGGTGCCCAAAGCCGAGGTCGACGCCCGGATCGCCCGGGTGCTCGACCTGGTGGCCCTGACGGACCGCCGCCAGGCCCTGGTGTCCACGTTCTCCGGCGGCATGGCGCGGCGGCTCGAGATCGCCCGGAGCATGTTGCACACGCCGGCGGTGCTGTTCCTGGACGAGCCCACGGTCGGGCTCGATCCCCAGACCCGTGCGCTCATGTGGGAGGACGTCACCCGGCTGCGCAGGGAAGAGGGCGTGACCATCCTGCTCACCACCCACTACATGGACGAGGCGGAGTACGCCGACCGGATCGCCATCATCGACCACGGGGCGATCGTCGCCCTGGACACGCCGGAGGCGTTGAAGGGCCAGGTTGCCGCCGACACGGTGGAGCTCACGACCGGCGACGACAGCTTGGCGACCTCGCGGCTGGCGGCGGCGGGGTTCCGGGTCCGGCTGGGTCAAGACGGCGTCGTCGTCTTCACCCCGGACGGAGAAGCGCACGTGGCCCGGCTGATCGACATTGCGGGTGTCAGCGTCCGCAACGTCCACGTGCACCGACCGACGCTCGACGACGTCTTCCTCCACTTCACCGGGCGCCAGATCCGCGAGGAGCACGCCGATCGGGCGCTGTCCATGCGGATGCGGGCACGGGCCCGGCGCCGATAGGAGGGGTCCATGACCGTCGTCCGGCTCCCACGAACCGCGACCGCCGACGAGCACACCGACGTGGCTGCCGAGCTGCGGACGGTCGGCATGGTCTGGGAACGCGAGCTGATCCGCTTCGTCCGGACGCGGACCAGGATCCTGTCGAGCTTCGTCCAGCCGGTCCTCTTCCTGTTCGTGCTGGGCTACGGCATGTCGACGTTGGTGGGCACGACGGCCGGGTTCACATTCAAGAAGTTCGTCTTCCCCGGGATCGTCGCCATGTCGGTGGTCATGACGGCGATCTTCTCTGCCGTCTCGATCGTCTGGGACCGGGAGTTCGGGTTCCTCCGGGAGATGGTCGTGGCCCCGGTGAGCCGGATGTCGCTGGTGGTGGGCAAGACGCTGGGCGGGGCCAGCATCGCCACGGGGCAGGGCACCATCATGCTCGTCCTCGCACCGCTCATCGGGGTGCATCTGACGGTGGCGCTCGTCTTCGAGGTCATCGGGCTGGAGCTGCTCATGGCCGTCGGCATGACCACCTTCGGCGTCTTCGTCGCCAGCCGGATCCAGCGCATCGAGGGGTTCCAGGTGGTGATGCAGCTGCTCTTGTTCCCGATGCTCTTCTTGTCCGGCGCCCTGTTCCCGCTGAAGGGACTGCCAGCGTGGTTGGCGGTGATCACCCGGGTCAACCCGCTCACGTACGCCATCGACCCCCTGCGCCGGGTGGTGTTCGCCGCGCAGCACATGCCGCCGGCCGCGGCGGCCCGCTTCTCCACCGGTGTGAGCCTCTTCGGCTACTCGCTACCGGTCTCGGCCGAAGTCGGGTTCGTCTGCGCGTTCGCCGCCGTGTTCCTCGCGCTCGCCGTCGCCGGGTTCGGGAGGCCCGAATGAGCGCGCCGACCAGGTCGCCGACCGCGGAGGGGGCGCGGGGACGGTTCGCCCCCTTGCGCCTGGGGCGCCGCGTGGGAGGCCCGAGGGAGCAGCCCGTCCGGCGCCGGCCGGGGTGGCTCCGAGCCCATCGGGGGCGCGTCGGTCGCTACGCGCTGACGTCTGTGGTCGCGACCGGCGTGAGCGAAGCGACGCTCTTGGAGCTCTATGGTGCGCACCTGCTCGGGGCATCGGCGGCGGCGGTGGCGGCGAGCGCCGCCGGCGTCATCCCGTCCTACCTCCTGAGCCGCTACTGGATCTGGCCCGAAGCCGACCGGCACCGGCCGGGCAGGCAGGCCCTCGCCTTCTGGGTGGTCGCGTTGATCAGCCTCGGGCTGTCCACGCTGCTGACCGGGATGGCCGCCGCCAACAGCCCGTCGGGCCACCTGACCCACCTCGCGGTCGTCGGCGTCGCCTACGTGGGGACGTACGGCGTGCTCTGGGTGGCCAAGTTCGCGGTGTACCAGCGGTACTTGTTCCGGACGGTCGGGGGGCTCGGCGACAGCGACGCCGTGTCCGTCCCGCCACGCTGAGCGGGCGGCCCTCAGCCGAGGCGGGTGAGGGTGGTGGTGGCCTCGTAGTCCTTGGTCGGGCCCCGCACCCGCCAGTGCTCCTCGACCAGGGCGCCGGAGCGCACGACGGTCGTGATCTCGTACCGGTCCGCGCCGCACCGATGGACGCGGCGACACTCGCCGTCGCGGAGGTCGAGGTCCACGAAGGGACGGCCGTCCAAGAAGAGGAGCATGGCCGCGCCCCCGACCTGTCGCCGGATCTCCAGGCGCCGCCATGCGGGCACGGTGCGCGAACCGAAGCGCAGCTCGCCCGACTCCTGGTAGTGGCCCCAGCCGCCGCGCTCGGGGGCGTCTTCCGGCGCGCCGGCCACGGTGGCCAGCCCGCGGAAGCTCCCCAGGGCGTCGGCCCGGCGGTCCTCGATCGAGCGCGCCAACCCCCAGGTGCCGAGGAGGAAGCTGAGCGTGTCGACCACCTCCATGGACCACGATTGTGCCCGGTCCGGGGTGGGGGGAGTGCCAGCCAGCGGGCTGGGACCGGGGGGCGGGGCCTTGGTAGGGTCGACGTCCGCTGGCCGGTGGCCGGCTTCGACGATCCGCTCCCACCAGGAGGTCCCCTCCCCATGTCGACCGTCGTCACCCTCCCGCGGCGAAAGCCGCTCGTGATCGCCGACCTTTTTCCCGGTTCGCTCGTGCGGGACGCGCTGCTGGTGGTGGGTGCGGCTGGGCTGGTCGGCGCCCTGGCGCAACTCTCCCTCCACCTTTCGTTCACGCCGGTGCCCGTCACCGGCCAGACCCTGGGCGTGCTCCTTGCCGGGACGGCGCTCGGCTGGAGGCGGGGCGCTGCGGCGCTGGCCCTCTACGCCGTGGCCGGCGTGGCCGGCGTCCCGTGGTTCGCCGGCCACGCGAGCGGCTACGTGGGCGCCTCCTTCGGCTACGTCGTCGGGTTCGTGCTGTGCGCCGCTCTGTGCGGCTGGCTCGCCGAGCGTGGCGCCGACCGGTCGGTCCTGAAGTCGGTGCCCGCCATGGTCGCGGGGGAGCTCGTCATGTACGGCCTCGGGGTCCTGTGGCTCGCCCTCGACCTGCACGTGGGACCGACGAGGGCGATCGCCCTGGGCCTGACGCCGTTCCTCGTCGGCGACGCGGTCAAGGCGGCCGTGGCTGCCCTGTTGCTGCCGGGGGCATGGAAGCTCGTCGGCTCGCGGCGGGGGAGCGGCACGCCCGCCGGGCGCGCCGCCTGACCGGGTCGGCCGCCTCGCCGCGAAGGAGGGACGGACGCCCCCGTGCGACCCAGCGACCCCGTACCCACGCCGCCGCCCACGTCACCGCCCACGTCACCGCTGCCGGCCAGCGTCTCCCTGGTCGGGCACCACGCCCTGGTGACCGGCGCCGGAAGCCCGTCGGGCATCGGGTTCGCGTGCGCCCGGCTGCTGGGCGAGCTCGGCGCCTCGGTCGTCGTGACCGCCACCTCCGAGCGCGTCCACCAACGGCGTGACGAGCTCCGGGCGCTCGGTATCGACGCCACCTCCGTGATCGGCGACCTCACGCTCCCCGACCACGTGGCCCATGTGATGGGGGAAGCGTCTGCCCGGTGCACGGTCGACGTCGTGGTGAACAACGCCGGGATGCTCTCGGTGTCCACCCCGTCCAGCCCCGGCACCATCGGCGGGATCCCGCTCGACACGTGGCGTCACGAGCTCGACCGAGAGGTGACCACGGCCTTCCTCGTGTGCAAGCTGGCGGTTCCGGCCATGCAGGAGGCGGGTTGGGGGAGGGTGGTCAACGTGGCCTCGGTGACGGGCCCGGTGGCCGCCATCGCCGCCGACGTGGCCTACGCCGCGGGCAAGGCGGCGATGGTCGGGCTGACGCGGGCACTGGCGGTGGACGCGGCACGTGCAGGCGTCACGGTCAACGCCGTCGCCCCTGGCTGGATCGCCACCGGCTCGGCGTCCGTCCGCGAGACGGAGCTCGGGTCCGGCACCCCGGCCGGGCGCTCGGGCACGCCCGACGAGGTGGCGTCCGTTGTCGCCTGGCTCTGCTCACCCGGGGCGAGCTACGTCACCGGGCAGGTGGTCGTCGTGGACGGGGGGAACACCATCGCCGAGGAACGCGTCGTCCTTCCGGCTTCCTGACGCGATCACCGCATGGCCGCCGAGTGCCTTCGCCTCGTAGAGGGCGGCGTCGGCGGCCGCCCAGAGCGCCATGATCTCGGCCGGTGCGCCGGTGGCGACACCCGCGCTGATGCGCAGGCTCAGGCCGGCGGTGATGTCGTCGAGGGGCTCGGCGTCGAACGCCTGGACCAGGGCCTCGGCCCGTGCCCTTGCGCTGACGGGGTCCACCTCGGCCAGGATCACGGCGAATTCGTCCCCGCCGAGCCGGACGGCGAGGTCGGAGGAGCGGACCCCGCGGGCGAGCACCTGGGCGATCCGCACCAGCAGGCGGTCTCCGGCGAGGTGCCCATGGAGGTCGTTCACGGCCTTGAAGGCGTCGACGTCGAACAGGACGAGGGCGCACCGGTCGATCCCGCGGTGGATGAGGTCCGCCAGGAACGCCTCCAACGCGCGCCGGTTGGCAATGCCCGTCAGGTCGTCGAGACGGGCGTGTCGTGCCAAGAGGTCCCGCTCGGACGTGACCCGGACGGCCGCGATCTGGGCCCGCATCGCCTGAAGGGCGGCGTCCCGGCGTGCCCACTGCTCCTCGAGCGCTCGTCGGGCATAGCGCAGCCCCGAGTCGCGTCCGGGACGAGCCTCGTGCCGTGCGGCCAGGAAGAGGGCCAGGTCGTACAGGATGGGATGGACCGTAGGCGAGAGCGAGACCGCGGCCGCGTCGATTGCGGCCGCAGCATCCCGGGTCGCGTCCGCGCCGCCGCCGTGCGCCATGCCAAGGGCAATGGCGAGGCGCAGCAGGCCGGCGGCGCGGCCGGCTTCGGGCGGGGCGCCGTCGACTCGGCCCAGGAGGCGCGTGGCGGCGTCGACGACGTCGTGACCCGCGAGACCCTCCAGGACGAGGCCGAGCGCCCCGAGCTCGATCTTCCAGCTCTCGCTCATCGGGTACGCCCCGGTCGCCTCCACGACCTGGTGCCACGTGTGCCAGCGGTCACGCACCCCGCGCTCGTCACCCAGCTGATAGAGCCGGCTGGCCCAGCTGACCTGTTGCTCGGCCAGGTTGAAGTGGATCGGCGCGAGCAGGAAGTCCATCGTTCCCGGCGGCTCGGCCCGGCCGATGGCGAGCGCGGCCTGGTAGTGCTCGTTCGAGAGCTCGAACAGCCAGCGGTTCCCGAGGGCGATGGCACAGGCGGTGTGGGCCGTGATGCGCTCGCACGGCCGTCCCCGCTCGTGCTCCAAGATGATCGTGGCCCTGGCCAGTTCCGGGTCGTAGGCGGCGGTCCCGCGGAGGTCCGTCCCGGCGAAACCCTGGTTGGAGCGAAGGGCGAGGCCGAGCGCCAACATGACGTTGTCGCCCGCCTCGGTCGACAGGTCGATCAGCTCGGCGACCGGTCCGGCAGCGCCAGGATCGTCGGCCATCCAGCGCCTGATGGCCTCCCCGAAGACGCACACCCGGTCGAGATCGTCCCATCCCGACGCCCGGGCGCGCGCCCGCAGCGAGGCGAGGCTCTCGCCCGCACCCGGGAGGCCGGCTTGCAGATCGTGGATGAGGCGGAAGGCCTGCACGATGCTTCCCGCCCGCTCGTTGTCGCTCACGGCAGACCGATCTTGCCACCCCGGAAGCGTTGCTCGACGCACCCCGCTGCAAGCGGGCTCGTGCACCGGGCTCGGAACCGCGACCTGGAGGTGAGGCCGAGGCGGTGGGACCAGAGGGCACGCGAGACTGTCGGAATGGGACGGTCCGGTCAGATGGGCGCGCTGCCCGAGCCTCGGACCGGCGTGCGAGTCGCGCCTGCGACCGCCGAGCGCTGGGCCGACCTCGAGATCGTCTTCGGCACCCGTGGCGACCCGGCGCGCTGCTGGTGCCAGTGGTTCTTCGCCGGCGCCGAGGTCGCACCGGGCAGCGTCGCCGCCGCCAATCGAGCGGCGCTGCAGGTCCAGGTCGCCCAGGGCGCTCAGGGAGCCGGCCCGGGGATCCTGGCATACCTCGACGGGGCACCCGCCGGCTGGGTCGCGCTCGGGCCCCGCCCTCGCTACACCCGCCTCGCCGGAAGCCCCATGCTCCGGGGTGGCGGTGGCGGGGAACCCTTCTCGGATCCCGCCGTCTGGTCGGTCACGTGCTTCGTCGTGAAGGTCGGCGCCCGCCGGCGGGGTGTGGCGACCGCGCTCGTCGCTGGTGCGATCGACCACGCCCGACGGAGCGGTGCGGCGGTCCTCGAGGCGTACCCGGTCGATCTCCGGGAACGGCCTGGGATCGCCGCCGCGAGCCTCTACCACGGCGTGCTCTCGATGTTCCTCGACGCCGGCTTCACCGAGACCGCCCGGCCGCTCCCCGGACGCGCCGTCGTCCGTCTCGCCTTGCGGGGGTGACCGCAGCGCCGGCGTGCCGCAGGGGCAGGCGGCGGGACCGGCGGGCACAGAGGGTGGGGATCAGACCTCCCGCTCGGCCCCGTCGACGGCGCGCTCTTTCAGGGCGAGCGCCAAGACGAAGGCGAGGAGCGGTGCCAACGCGCCGGTCCGCACCGCCAGCTGGTACCCGTGCACCGACGCCGCGGTGGCGAGCGCGTGGATCCTCACGCCGGGCACGCCATGAGCCGCCGCCACGCGGTGAAGCTGGTCGCGAGTGGCGGTCGCCGCCACGGTGACCAGGGCGGCGAGCCCGAGGGAGCCCCCTACCTGCTGGCTCGTGTTGAGCAGGGCCGACGCAAGCCCGGACTGGTCTCTGCGCACCGAGGACACCGCGTTCAGCGTGAGGGGCATGAACGTGAGACCCATGCCGATGCCGAACAGGAGGAGCGGGCCGAGCACGTTCCCGTAGCTGGACGAGGCGGTGATCAGTGAAGCCCAGAACATCCCGCCGCTGATGAAGAGGGGCCCGGCACGGAGGAACAGGCGCAGCGGGAACCGGCGGAGGAGGCGGGACACCAGCGCGCTCGTGGTGGCCACGCTGAACGGGATCGGCAGGTACGCGACGCCGGCGAGGACGGGGTTGTAGTGGAGGACGTTCTGGAGGAACTGGGTCAGGAAGAAGAGGAGCGACAGCATCGCCACTCCGAGCAGGAGCATCATCCCGTACCCAGTGGCGCGGTTGCGGTCCCGCAGGAACCCGAGCGGGACGAGGGGGTTCCGGGTTGCCCGCTCGACGGCAACGAAGACGCCCAGGATGACGGCGGCGGCGGCAAAGGACCCCAGCGTGACTGCGTTCGCCCACCCTGCATCCGGTGCCCGCACGAGCCCGTAGACGAGCAACGCCATTCCCGCCGACGCGCTGAGGGCGCCCGACACGTCGAGACGGACGGCGGCACGGTGTCCTGGCGCCCTCCCGACGAGCGCCACCGGCGTGAGGGCGAGGACCGTCACTCCGATCGGGACGTTCACGAAGAGCACCCATCGCCAGGAGGCCACGTCCACGAGCGTCCCGCCGAGGAGCAGGCCCAACGCACCACCGGCGGCCGACATGGCGGCGTAGACGGCCATGGCCCGATTGCGTTCGGCGCCCTCGTCGAAGGTCGTGGCGACAAGCGCCAGTGCTGCAGGAGACGCGATGGCGGCACCCACGCCCTGCACGGCGCGGGCGGTGATCAGCCATGCCTGGTCGGTCGCGAGCCCCCCGGCGAGCGATGCCAGGACGAACACCGCAATGCCGACGGCGAACATCCGCCGGCGTCCGAAGAGGTCGCCCGCTCTCCCTCCGAGCAGGAGCAACCCTCCGAAGGCGAGCACGTAGGCGTCGATGACCCACGTGAGGTTCGCCGCGGTGAAGTGCAGCTCCCTCTGGATGGACGGCAGCGCGATGTTGACGATGGTGAGATCGAGCATCACCATCAGCTGGGCGGCGGCGATCACCACCAGGGCGAGCGGATGGTGCCGGTGCCCGAGGTGGCCGTGCGGACCGGGACCCCCTGGGGGGGAGGATCGACCGGCCGTGATCCGAGCGCTCATGGAGGGCCCGCCTCGGCCGCTGGCGGAGCTGGTGGTCGAGGAAGGCACCGATCCGTCGCCTCGTCGGGTGCGGATCCTCCGTCAGGTGAGCCCAGGTCCGCGTGGTGGAGGCCGAGGAGGCGCTCGAGGGCGACGAGCGCCCGATCAAGGCCCGCCCGCCCCGCCGGGCCGAGAACGGCGTCGAGCTCCTGCTCCTGTCGTCGAACCATGGTGTCGATGCGCTCGGCCGACAGGCGCCCCGCTGCGGACAGCGCGAGGCCACGGGGCCGGCGGTCCTCGCCACGGTGCGCGCTCTCGAGGAGCCCGCGAGCCTCGAGCTCGTCGACGCAGCGCTTGACGGTCATCGGCTCCGCTCCGAGCACCCGGGCGAGCGCTCGCAACGAGCAGCCCGGGAGCCCGGCCACGCCGCGCAGTACGGCTGCCTGCGGCGGGGAGAGGGACAGCTCGTCGAGCTGCGCAGACCAGTCGGCGCGAAGGGCCCGGGCGAGCCTGCTCAGCCTGAAGCCCAGACCGGCTTCGAGGGGCAGCGGCTCCATGGCTCCGTGCCGCGCCGGAACCCCGCGCGCGCCGGAGCGGACCCCCGCCGGCGGCCGTGTCCGTGCTGGGCGCATGCGCGACCTCCTCGTGCTCGTGCTCCCGCTCGTGCTGCTGGTGCGCCGCTCGTGCCCGTGCAACCGGTCGGGTCGGCGGCAGCCGAGGGACGTCGACACTGTGACGTGGACACTGTAGCGGGTGTTACAGACAACCCGCCCACCCCCGTCCGGTGCCACCGAAGAGGTCCTTGGTCCCTACCGGCGGACAACCGGCTCCGCCGATCATGCGGTATGCGCGTGGACGACCTGGCGGGCTCCGGCGACGGTCTCGGCTCCGGGCCGCCGGGCGCCGCGCCGGCGGTCGCCCGACCCCGGGGCGGTGCGTTCGACCGGCCGCTCGTCATCGGAGTGATGGGGTCGGCGAGCGGCTTCATCGACCCCGCGGTGGCGGCGCAGGCGCGGGCGATCGGCGAGGCCGTGGCTCGGGCCGGCTGCACCTTGATCACCGGCGCCTGCCCGGGGCTGCCCCAAGAGGCGGTCCTCGGCGCCGCATCCCTGGGCGGTCTGGTCCTGGGCATCTCCCCGGCGCTGTCCGAGCAGGAGCACGTCGAACGGTACGCCTCGCCCACGGAGGGGTTCGCAGCGCTCATCTACACCGGCTCCGGGCTCATGGGGCGGGAGGTGGTCAACATCCGCTCGTCGGACGTCGTCATCGTTGCCGGCGGCCACTCGGGCACCCTGGGTGAGTTCGCCATCGCCTACGACGAGGGCAGGCTGATCGGCGTCCTGACCGGGACCGACGGCGTCGCCGACCTCGTCGGCGAGCTGGTCGAGCGTCTGGTCAAGGAGACCGGCGCCAAGGTGCTCTACGACGCCGATCCGGAGCGGCTCGTGACCCGCCTCATCGACTACTACCGCACGGTCCACTACCAGCGCCCGCACTCCCTCTACGACGAGGGCACGCTCCAGCGCGACGGCGCCGCACGAGGCTGACCGCCCCACGGCCACGAGCCTGCCGGGACTCCCGGTTGCTCCGCCCGGCGCCGACGGGACGTGGACGCCGGGACGCCACTTGGCAGCGCACCGGCTGCGTCGGTAACTTGCATGCTGCACAGATCGTCGACTGACGAGAGGGGTCCGCATGAAGCTCCGCCTGGCCGTCGCATCCCTCGGCCTCCTCGGCCTCCTCGGCCTCACCGCCCCGAGCGTCGCGGCGGCTTCCGGGCCGCCCGCTGGGGCGACCACGGCCAGGAGCGATGCGGTCGCCGCGCCGCTGCGCGAGACGGTGCCGCGCTCGCCGGCGCTCTTCGTCGGCCGCCATGCCACACCAACACCCACAGTGGCGTGCACGCTGCCGACAGGCACACAGGTCCGCTACTTCCACTGCTACACGCCCCAGCAGATCCGCCAGGCGTACGGGGTGAGCGCCGTCGCCCCGCTGGCGACAGGCGAGCCGAACTACGGCCAGGGCCAGACCATCGTGCTCGTCGACTCCTACGGATCTCCCACGGCGTCGGCGGACCTCCAGCACTTCCACGACACGTTCTTCCCAACGCTGCCCGCTCCGCGCTTCTCGCAGATCTTCCCCCTCGGAGACCCGCAGTACGGCACGACAGCCCACGGCAACGGGCAGTCGGGGTCCTCAGGCGCGGCAGGATGGTCGGGGGAGGCAACCCTCGACATCGAGTGGGCCTACGCCATCGCGCCAGAGGCGACAATCGTGCTCCTGGCCGTGCCGCCGTCGGAGACCGAAGGGGTCCAGGGCTACCCGAACCTCTTCAAGGCGATCACACACGAGATCACCGTCACCCCCCCTGGGACCGTCTTCTCCATGTCGTTCTCGTCGACCGAGCAGGCTTTCGGCGGCGCGGCGGCGGTCCAGACCGCCAAGTTCGACAAGGTGTTCCAGCGCGGCCTGGCGAAGAACGACAACTTCTTCGACGCCACCGGCGACACAGGCACCATCAACTCGGCCAAGCAGAAGAAGGACTCACGGACCTATCCGTACCCCACGGTCGAGTGGCCGGCGAGCTCGCCCTACGTCGTGGCCGTGGGTGGCACCCAGCTCCAGTCGGGTTGGACGTGGGACCCGACGAGCAACACAGCGTTCCAACCGGGGTACACATCCACATTCACACGTGCGACACCCGCGTACTGGCACTCGAGCGCCGGGACAGGAGGCCAAGCAGTGTGGAACGAATCCTGGGCGGACATCGGCACCAACGGCGGCGTGAGCACGATCTTCCCCGAGCCGACTTGGCAGAGGAGCGCGGGCTCCTTCCCGGGGCGGGCCGTCCCCGACACGTCGTGGAACGCGGCGGTCAACGGGGGGGTCCTCATCTGGATCAGCGCCTACCCCGCCTACAACTGCTTCACAGCCTCGAGCACCGGCTGTTGGACAATCTCGGGCGGCACGTCGGCGGCGACGCCCCAGACGGCGGCGCTGGTGGCGCTGGCCAACGCCGCTCGGGCCCATGACGGCAAGGCGCCGATCGGGTTCCTGGACCCGATCCTGTACCAGACAGCGGCCGTCCAGAGCGCCTACACACACATCGGCCCCCACCTCTACGGTTCAGCCCCCAAGAGCTCCACCGTGACCGACATGCGCACGACAGGAAGCACGTTCGGTGTGACCAAGTCGGTCGGCACACTGGTGGACAACCAGATGTGGGGGACCACGGTCGCGGGGTACTACGAGACAACCCCGTACAACCTGGCAACCGGTTGGGGTGCCCCGAAGGCGTCGACATTTGTCGCTGCCCTCGCCGCCCGCAGTTGAAGCCACGTACGAACCAAGACACGGCACGGCACAAGGCGCCGGCCCGGCGTCGATCCCCCTGTCCCGTGCGGTCCTCCGTGCGGCCGTGCCGCCACGAGTGACGCGTCCGTGCCCGCCTACTCCTCGGGCGCCAGCACCCCCTGGCCGCGGGCCCGTCGGTCGGCCCGCCGGGCGATCGGGATGGCGCCGAGGACGACGGCCGTTGCCGCCAGGCCCATGGCGGCCGCGTACCCGTACGCCCAGTCGGCTCCGAGGCCGTAGAGAAGGCCCATGATCAGGTTCCCGAAGAACAGGCCGGCGCTCCGGGCGCCCAGCAGGGCACCGAACCCTCGGCCGGCCTGCCGGCCGGGCCTGAGGACGGACATGAGGGAGGGCTCGACCGTTGTCACCACGCCGAGCGAGAACCCGAGAGCTGCGACACCGACCAGCAGGACCGCCGGCGTGAGGTGGGCTGCGTCGCCCACCGCGAGCAGCACGGCACCGATCGCGGCGAGCAGGTACCCGAGAGCGCCCAAGTCGCGGAAGCGCTCGGCGACGCCGGTGCCGAGTCGGGGACCCATGACGTAGCCGGTGGCGGCGGAGACGACGTTGAACAGGAGGAAGGCGCCGATCCCCAAGGCGCGGTCGCCGCTGCCCTGGGCGGTCGTGAGGATCGGGAACCCCACGCTGTAATAGGTGAAGCCGAACAGCGCCGAGGCCACCAGCAGCGGGACGGCGCCGGGCAGGCGCCCCGACGTGGCTTCACTCCGCTCCCCGCCCTCGGCCGGTTGGCGGCGTGGCACGGGACGGCCGGTGGTGGAGCGGGTGAGGGAGAGGGTGGCGACCGCCAGGGGCAGAACGCTGCCGAGGAAGATCCAGCTGAAGGCGACATGCTCGACCACGGCGATCAGCACGTAGACGCCCGCCAGCGCTCCACCCCCGATGTCGAGGGCATGGAGGAAGCCGAACACCGAGTTGCGGTCGCGCTCGTCTGGCGCAGCTTCAACGAGCATGACCCGGCGCGAGGGCGTGCGTAGGTTGCGCGCCCACCAGCCAGCACACAAGAGGCCGATCGCAGCGGAGGGGCTGGCCCAGAGCGCCGACAACGACAGCAACGGGATCAGGGCGTTGCCGCCGATGGCGACCCTCCGGTGCCCGAACCGGTCACCGAGCAGCGCGCCCAGCCATGCGAACAGCGTCCCGCCGCCATAGGCGAGGGCGCTGGCCAACCCGAACTCCCACACCGGCTGGTGGAGCTCCAACACCAGGAAGAGCGGGAACCCAGCGAGCACGGCCTGGTAGCCGGTGTCCGAGAAGAACGCAGAGAGGGAGATCGCCCAGACGTCGCGGGTCCGCCAGCGGGGGGCGCGCCGACCCGCTCCGGAGGCACGGGCGTCACCAGCGGTCGCCCCGCTCATGCCGTCTCTTCCGGACTCGATCGAGCGGCGGACACCGGTGCCAGTCTGTCATCGGCTGGGCCGCCCGGCACCCGGGGCCGGGCTCCACCCACTTGCTCGACCCGGGCGGGATGGCGCCGGGTCGAGGCTTGTGCCCACCCCGCGTGTCCTCCTACACTGAACGGCCAGTCAGCCCTCTGGGCGACGGGCCGCCGGCGCCCGGACGACCGGGGACCTTCGGGGCGGGGGACGGAGGGCCGTGCGACAGGCCGACGACGCAGGGAGCGCAGACAGCTTGCGCCGTGGAGCGGCGGTGCACCACCTGGTGAGGGTGGGACGGAGCGTCTGGTGACCGTCCGTCGGGACAGTCGCGTCAGGGTGGCGGTGATCGGGGGCGGCGTGGCCGGATGCAGCCTCGCCTACCACCTCACCCGGCTTGGCTGCAGCGACGTCGCCCTCGTTGAGGCCGACGTGCTCGCGAGCGGATCGACCTGGCACGCGGCCGGGCTCTGCACCCAGTACCACAGCAGGCGCAGCCTGATGAAGCTGTTGCGGTCCAGCGTGGATCTCTACGACCAGGGGTTGCGCGCCGACACCGGGGCGGACGTCGGCTACCACCGGTGCGGGAGCCTGCGCCTGGCGACGACGCCCGAACGGGTGGACGAGCTCCATGCTCGCCGCGCCGTGGCGCGCTCCCTCGGGATCCCGTTCGACGTCGTCGGCCCCGACCGGCTCGCACAGCTCTGGCCGCTCGCCCGCGTCGACGACGTCCTGGCGGCGGCTTGGTTACCAACCGACGGATGGGTGGACCCCTCCCGCCTCGCCCACGCCCTGGCGGACGCCGCCCGCTCCCGCGGCGCCAGCGTCCGTCAGCACGCGGCGGCACGCGCCCTGTCGTGGGGCAGGGGCACCTGGACGGTGGAGACGGACGCCGGAGCCGTCACCGCCGACGTCGTCGTCAATGCCGCCGGGCAGTGGGCCCGCGAGGTGGGCCGCCTGGCCGGCATCGAGCTCCCGATCACCCCGCTGCTCCACCAGTACCTGACCACCACGCCGGTGCCGGCCCTCCAGGAGCTGGAGCGCGAGCTCCCTGTCCTGCGCGACGGGGAGGGCTCCTTCTACGTCCGACAGGACCAGGACGGGCTGTTGGTCGGACCGTTCGAGCGTCAGGCCCGGAGCTGGGCGGTCGACGGCATCCCCGACGGCTTCCACGGCCGGCTGCTCACCCCGGACGTGGAGCACGTCGAGGACGTCCTCGCCCTCGTGGGCGGCCGGGTCCCGGTCTTCACCGACGCCGGCATCCGCGCCGTGGTCCACGGTCCGGACGGGTACACGCCCGACGGGCTCTGCCTCATGGGCCCGGTGCCCGGGCTCTCGAACTTCCACGTGCTCGCCGGGTTCAGCATCTTTGGCGTCGTGTTCAGCGGAGGCGCCGGGAGGTACGCAGCGGAGTGGATCCTCGAGGGGCAGCCCGGTGACTCCATGTGGGACGTGGACGTGCGGCGCTTCGGCGCCTACGCCAGTGGGACCGCGTACACCGAGGCCCGGGCCAAGGAGGCCTACGCCCGCGAGTACGCCGTCCACTTCCCCCACGAGGAGCCGGACGCCGGCCGACTCCTCAAGACCGATCCGCTCTTCGACCGCCTTGCCGCCAAGGGGGCGGTCTTCGGGGAGCACTTCGGGTGGGAGCGACCGCTGTTCTTCTCGTCGGGGCCGGCGCAGAGCGACGAGCGCACGTTCCGCCGCGGACGGTGGCATCACGCGGTGGGGGCCGAATGCCGTGCCGTCGCCGCCGGCGTCGGTCTCCTCGACCAGACCAGCATCGGCAAGTACGAGGTGAGCGGGCCGCGGGCGCGAGCGCTCCTCGACCACCTCAGCGCCAACCGCCCTCCTGCGTCCGACGGGCACATCGCCCTCACCCAGATGTGCAACGAGCGGGGCGGCGTGGAGTGCGACCTCGCGGTGACGCGCCTGGCCCCGGACCGCTACTACGTCGTGTCCGGCGCCGCCACCGAGGCCCGCGACCTGGCGTGGATCACCGACCATGCGCCGGCCACCGGAGTGGACGTCGCCGACGTGTCGGCCTCGATCGGTGTGCTCACGATCGCCGGACCGAACAGCCGCTCCCTCCTCGAGCGGCTGGCGCGCCGGGACTGCTCCAGCGCCGCCCTTCCCGTCTTCCGGGCGGTCGAGACCAGCGTGGGCGGGGCGCCCGTCCGGGTCATGCGCCTGTGCTCCGTGGGTGAGCTCGGCTACGAGCTCCACCATCCTGTCGAGTACCAGCGGCACCTCTACGACCTCCTCCTCGACGCCGGTGAGGATCTCGGCCTGGTCGACGTCGGCTACCGCGCCCTCGACTCGATGCGGCTCGAGACGTGCGTTCGGCGGTGGGGAGCCGACCTCTCCCCGGACCGCACGCCGCTCGAGGCAGGACTCGAGCGTCTCGTGCAGTTCGAGGGACGGTCCTTCGTGGGGAGGGACGCCCTCGCCGCCCAGGCAGCGACGGGGGTCACCCGGCAGCTCTGCTGCCTGCTCGTCGACGCCGACGACGCCGACGCCCATGGCGACGAGCCGGTGTCGAAGAACGGTCACGTGCTGGGCCACGTGACCACTGGGGGGTACGGGCACCGGGTGCAGCGCTCGCTCGCCCTCGCCTACCTTCCCCCCGAGCACAGCGCTCCAGGCAACCGCCTCACCGTCGAGATCCTCGGGTCGCCGCGGTCGGGGACGGTCGTCCCCGAACCGGTCTACGAGCGGGCCGACGGGCCGGCCGCCGAGCGGGCCGTCGGGCCGACCGACGGGCCGGCCGACGCGCGTGTGCGGGGCTGCTGACACGGCGAGGCGCGCCGGTCCGGCCCCGATGGTCCGAACGGCGCTCTCGGCGAGACCGGAGGACCTTCGCCTCTGGTCGCGACGAGGCGGGGGCCTGATCGTCTGTGGCAGGGCGCCTGACCAGACGACATCGTCGGTGGTGCCGACCAGATGATTGCCGAGATGAAGCGGTTCGACGACCAATTCGGCGTGGCGACGGAGTTCGAGTCGGCGGAGTACTTCGCGGACGACACCGAGGTGGTCGCCCACGAGCACGTCCGGCTCACCCGGGGCGACCGGACGCTCGACGGCGAGGCCGTGCACATCTTCGAGTTCCAGGATGGCAAGGTCTCGAAGGTGGCGGTGTTCACAGGCGACCCGCAGCGGATGGCCTCCTTCTTCGCATAGCCACCGTCGAGGTACCGGCCGCGAGTCGGGCTCCCACGTCCGGAGGCTCACCGCCGCCCGCTCGGCCAGACGCCCGGTGCTCGCACGTCGCCTCACTCGACGGGACGTTGAGCCGCCACCCCACGTGGCACCCTCCATTCGAAGTGCGCTCCGTGCGGACGCACCGGCGTCAGCTGGAAGTGCCCACCCAGGGACGCGGCACGACGAGCCATGTTCCGCAGCCCGTTGCCGTCGGTCGTGGCGGCGGACGGTCCGACGCCGTCGTCCACGACGTCCAGGACGACCTCGCTCGCCGACTCGCTGAGCGAGATGTCGACGCACGTGGCGCGCGAGTGCCGGAGGACGTTGGACAGTGCCTCGCGCACGGCGACCACCAGGTGCGTTGCGGTGACGCTGTCACAGTCGTCGACCGCCGCTGAGAGGGTGAGCGTCGGAGCGAACCCCAGGTGCTCGGCGTACTCGTCGGCGATCGCTCCCAGCTCGGCGGCGAGGCTGCGGCGCGACTCGGCACGGTGCAGTCCGAAGATGGTTCGCCGGATCTCGGCGATGACCTCGTCGAGGCGCAGGACCGACTCGCTGATCCGGTCGGCGACGATCGGCGGGGCGAACCCCGACACGGCCTGGAGCCGGAGGCCGAGGGCGAACAGCTGCTGGAGCACGCTGTCATGGAGATCGGCGGCGATGCGTGACTGCTCCTCGAGGAGCGTCGCCCGCTCCGCCTCAGCCCGCGCCCGGGCCAGGGTGAGGGCCACCCCGGCCGACTGCGCCAGCATCTCGATCGCCGCGAGCTCGTCGGCCTCGTACCGCCGGTGCCCGGGCTCCGAACCCACGAGCAGGTTGCCGAACACCGTGTCCCCGCTCACGATCGGTGCGATCATGGCCGGGCCGAGACCGAGCTTCCGACCGTCCTCCTCGGTCGCGGCCGCCGTCAGGTCGTCGACGATCGTGGAGCGCCGCGAGGCCATGACGCTGGCGAGGAGGCTTCCCGGCGGGTACCAACGACGGACGAGCCCAGGCATGCGCAGTCCGTCACCCGCGGCCACCACCACGCTCCCCGGCTCGTCGCCGGCCGTGACCACCCCTGCTTCCGCAGCGCCCGCCAGCTGCCGGGCGTGGCGGGCGACCGTGGTCAACACCCCGTTCGTCGTCTCTCCGGCGAGGAGAGCCTGGGTGATCTCGTTGGCCGCCCGCAACTGCTGCTCGAGGCGCGCCCGCGCCGTCACGTCGCGGAAGATCACACACGTTCGCTCCTCGCCGTTCTCGGCGACGAAGACGGTGGACGACAGCTCGGCGACAAATGGCGCACCGTCGGCCCGGAGCATCGGGACGACGGCCTGGACACGACCGGCGCGCCGGCGCTCCTCCAGGGCCGGTGCCCAACGCGGATCGCGCTCGTCGCTGAGGCCCTGCCGTCCGCGCCTGCAGATCTCCTCCTCCGAGGCGCGGAGGATGGCGCATGCTGCCGGGTTGGCTGCCAGGATCCGTCCGTCGGGAACGGTGATCAGGACGCCGTCGGGGCTCTGGTCGAACACGGCTTCGTAGAGCCGATCGTCGATGCGGACGAGGGACATGTCGCTTGCCATGGTGGACGAAGGACTGCGACCGGGGGTGGCTGGCTCCGACGGCGTGGCGAGACCATAGCCGAGCGCCGGTTCGAGCTTGGGGCGGCCATCGGTAGCGCACGGTGCCCGAAGCCCACGATTGCGCGCCGCGCCTGTTGCCGACACGAACCGTTCGCTCCGGGCGGAACCGTTGGCTCCGGGCGGAGCTGCTCGCTGGAGGCGGAACCACTCGCTCCGGGCGGAGCCGTCACGGCCGGACGTGCGCCGCGCGGGCGAAGGGCTCCGCGGGGGACGGGACGTTCGCCCCTGGTGGCTCGCGGCGACGGGGGAGTCTGGTGGTGGTGATGGTCGGCAGTGAACGGTCGCTTGCGAGGCTTCGCCCGTACAACCTGGCGGCGGCCACGCTGCATGCCGCGCAGGCCGCTGCCGTCGTGGTCTTCGCCAACGCCTTCTCGTTGCCCGTGCGTGCCACCTACATGACGGGCCCTCCCGGACGGGACGTCGGCACGCGGACGGTGACGCTCTTCGACCTGCGGTTCGCCTGGGCGATCGCCGCCTTCTTCGCGCTGTCCGCCGTCGCTCACCTCGTCGTTGCCGGACCGGGATGGGACGCTTACCGGAAGCAGTTGGCGAAGCGGCGGAACCCGTTCCGGTGGCTCGAGTACTCCCTCAGCGCCTCGATCATGATCGTGCTCATCGCCATGCTCGTCGGCATCGACGACATCGCGGCCCTCATCGCCCTCGCCGGCGTCAACGCCGCGATGATCGGGTTCGGCTGGCTCCAGGAGCGCGACGAGCCTCCCGGCGGTCGGCTCGGCCCGTTCTGGCTCGGATGCTTGGCGGGCATCGTCCCCTGGGTGGCGATCGGGGTCTACCTGGCCGGACCCGGCACCGCGCTCCACCCGCCGGCGTTCGTGTACGCCATCTTCGGCTCGCTGTTCGTGGCGTTCAACTCCTTCGCCGTGAACCAGTGGCTCCAGTACCGCCAGGTGGGGCGATGGCGCGCGTACCTGGTGGGGGAGCGGGTGTACGTGACGCTGTCCCTCGTGGCCAAGAGCCTCCTTGCATGGCAGATCTTTGCCGCCACGCTGGCATCGGCCACCGCCCACTGACCCGTGCCGGCTCCGGAACCCCCGCACTGGGGCCCGGCCCGGTGACGCCGCCGCTCGGGTTTCCGGTGATCGGGGGCGGTCGCAACCGCAGCGGGCGCGGTGCAGGGCGCCCGAAAGGGAGACGGGGCTTGCATGCTTGCGATGGGTGCACGCCATGGACCGCATGTGGTCCGGGCGGTCGTAGGAGCTGCCATGCTCGGTGTCGGCACGATCCTCCAACCGAAGGCGAGAGCCGACGACCACTGGTCGGTAAGGCCGAACGTCGTGCTTGTCGAGGTGCGGCAGCACGGGGGCGCCGGCGCACCGTTGCGCCGCACCGACGGGTGGATCACCACCGCACGCCGATGGCTTCCGTCTCGCGATTCACGCATGTGAACTGCGCAGGAGACGGCCGGCGTCCGGTCGCCTTCCCACACGCGGCGCGCGCCGAGCGAAGGGGGTCGGACCCTCATGCCTCGTGCTCGTAGGTGACGTCTGTTTCCACGGTGCATGCGGCGTAGTGATCGGCCAACTCGGCATAGTCGTCCACGACCCCGGTGACCTGGAAGATCCTGTCCAGAGAGCCGTTGCGCCAGTCGACGGCATCGCCGACTTCCTTCTGGACGTCGATCTGCAGCACCCCGGGACGCTCCCTCAAGTGGTCCAACCCCGAGATCCCGGCAACGCTCGTCGCCGAGAGGGGCGCTTCCCGGTAGAAGCGGTACGCGATCCGGTGGCAGGGGAGTGGCCCCTCCACGACCACGTGCTCTCCGAGGGCGAGGCGCATCGTCAACTGGAGCAGGGGGACTCCGGAGGCGAGCCGGACGGTGGCGGGCGTCAGCCCAGTGGGGCGACCGTTGATCTCGATGATCTTGCGCCCCTGGGGCGTGAGCTTGATCTCGGTCCGGTAGAAGCCGAAGTCCGAACCGAGCGCCTCGATGGCGGCCGCAGCCAGGTCGAAGAGCTCGGGTATGTCGGAGTCCGGCACGTCGGCAGGGAAGAAGCCTCCCGAGGAGCGGAACGGCGGCACCATCGGGAACAAGCCCGTGACCCCGAGGTGGCTGAACGTTCCCTGGTCGACGATCGTCTCGACACTGACCCGGTCGGCGTAGGGCGCTCCGGTCGGAGGGAGGTCCTCCATCCGCTCCTCGAAGATCATCTGAGAAGGGTGGGCGATGTCGGTGAGCGCTCGAACGAGATCGGACCGCGACTCGACGAGACGGATGCCCCGGCACATGGTGCCATTCCTCGGCTTCAGCAAGGCCGGGAAGCCCACCGCCCCGCAGAGCCGTTCGATCTCGCCTCCATCGACGTGCTCCCTCACCTCGGAGAAGCGCGGCACCGGCACACCGGCGGCCTCGAGTGCCCTGCGCTGGAGCAGCTTGTCGTTGAGGAGCGCGACCGTGCGGACAGAGGTTCCCGGCATGCCCAGCGCCGAGGCCAGCCACGCCTGCCGATGCAGATCGGGATCGAAGTAGGAAGTGACACCGTCCGGTTGCTCGGCATGGACGAGCATGAGGAGCTCTTCGGGGGTGCACCCCTCGGTGTTGACAACCGTGCCCAACCTGTGGAGCACGGTCCGCGTCCCGGTGTTCAGCTTCGGCTCGTCCACGATCCAGAGCAATCGGCACACGCCGGCGGCGGCGTCGACGATCTCCATCCACGGTCTCGACCGCTGGCTGTAGACGACAGCCAGCAGAGGCGTCTCACGAGCAGCTCGAGACACGGCACCAGGCTAGCTCTCGGTGGGAACGCCCCGCTTGCCGGAAGTGAGATCGCACCTGGAGGGCGCAAGACCGTCCGGTCCGTGGGGTGCACGGGTGCACGGTGCGCACCCGTGCGCGGCGGGGTGCTCAGCGGCGCCGGGTGACGTGGAGCACCCCGTCCTCGACCCGGGTCACCGTCCCACCGAACTCGTCATCGATGATGCGCCGGTAGCGCTCGTCGCGCTGAGCCGTGTGGAACCCCGGGTAGGTGCGGGTGAGACCGATGAACGCCTCGGCATCGAGTGACCGCTGGAAGCGGTGCCGGCGAACGGCAAAGTCCGTGAACCGCTGGTCGTCGGCAAGGGGTCGCAGCGACGCCAGCATGTGGTCCACGCTCTTGGGCCACGGAGCGCCGGTGACGTCGGCCAGACGGTCTTCGAACCCGTCCTGCCCCCACGACACGATCTCCGTCCACGCGACGGCGAGCGCCCCGCCGGGCGCCAGCAGATGGGCCGCCAGGTCGACGCCCGTGCTCGGATCGACCCAGTGCCAGGCGCTGAAGGCCACGATGAGGTCGACACCGTCGGTGGAGGGCCAGTCCTCGAACC
>JAJYVT010000048.1 GCA_021791845.1 Actinomycetes bacterium
AGCTCGTCGCCCGCCTCGAGTCCGTCGGGCTCGAGGTGCTAGAGGCCGACCCCCGCTTCGAGCGCTGAACGGCCTGCACCGGGGCCATGTGGGCTCCGCGTCCCTCTTCCGCCGGCTCGGCGACCCCAGTTCGCGTCCTCCCTGCTCAGGGTGATCCCGGTGTGGGCTGGCGTCGCTTATCGCGTGGGCGGAAGCTCCATCATGGAGCGTCGCGCCTGCTCAGACCCTTCTGTGAAGACCTCACCAGAGTCCTCCCTGGCAAGACGCCGTCCACCGCGGTGTGCTGGGCGACCGTCGGACCGGCTACCGCCACCGTTGGACGGCTCGGCCGAGGGTCTCGCTCACCTCGGCCCGCAGCATCGGCGCCAGGGACGCCGCCGTGACCTCGCCGACGTCGAGCCGGTCGGCCCTCCGGAAGCGATCCCAGAGGCGTACCAGCCCCCCTTCACCGTCGGCGTCGAACATCGCCGCCGCCAGGCGTAACCACCGGTACTGGTACCAGACGTAGTTCAGCGGGCTCATGGGCCGGTCGCCGCCCGTGTAGTGGGTCTCGAGCTCCTCCAGCGTGCTGTACCCCTCGGCGCGCATCCGGGCACCGAGGCGCCGGCTCTGCGCTCCGACGGTGGGGAGCACCACCAGGGTCTCCAGGCACTCCGGCCGGCGCGTGGCGACGAAGGCGTGGAGGGCGAGGTTGGCGAAGATCTCCCCCAACCAGAAGGTCGGCAGCGCGAGGCCTCCCAGCACCTCGAAGGCGTGGCCGAGCTCGTGGATCGTCACGAGGTCGAAGAACGGCTGCAGGTCCACGCCACCCGTGCCGTCGGGGTACGTCGAACGAAGCCTCGCGTACCCGCCCGGCGACGCGTCCCGGATGTCTCGCACCATTGTGGCCCAGAAGGTTCCGGGTCCGGCCGACATCACCACGATGCCCGGTCGGATCTGGCCATCGTCGTCGTTGAAGAACGGCAGCCCGTACGGCTGCCGGCTCTTCCAGTCCCCCTCGTCGGCCACGATGACGGCGATGTCGGGCTCGAATCCCGAGAGCACGCGCCGCAGGTAGGCATAGGCGTCGGCGGCGACGTCGGCGGCGGCCTGCGCCCGCGCCAGCGCCCCCTCGCTGTGCCGCACCTCGAACGGGTAGCCGTCGAGGGGAGCGAGACCCGATCCCAAGCGCATCCGCCTGAACGAGCCCGGTGGTTCAGGGGACCCGCTCGACGACCTGTTCGGCGACGAGCCGCCACGTCACCCGGCGCTGGCCGTCGAACTGGCTCGGATCGTCCCCGTACCGCCTGGCCATCACCTTGGCGTCCTCGACGGACGCCTCGTCGCCTTCCCGCACCAGCTCGACCGGCCCGGAGATGCGCACCCAGTGCTCCACCGCATCGGGGTCGTGCACCAGCGCCGCGGCGCGGGGCCGGCGCCGCAGGTCGACCACCCAGCGCCGCCCGTCGCGCCCGTTGACCATGAGCCCGTCGGCGAGGACGAGGTAGTCGACCACCACGAGATGCGGTTGCCCGTCCGCTCCGGGCGTCGCCAGCACGGCGCGGGTCGGCCCGTCGAGGAAGGAGCGGACTGCGTCGAGCGTCGTCCGTGGGCTCACGCGCTCAATACAACCAGCCCGGCGCGCCGCCTGCATGGCTCACCCGGCCAGGAACGCCTCGACGGCGGGGACGAACGAGCCCAGGTCCTGGAACAAGAAGGCGTGCCCTGCACCTTTGTACAAGAGCAGCTTCGCCCCGGTGATGCCGCGGGCCAGGCGCCGGGCGTTCGCCGCCGGGACGAGCCGGTCGAGCGTGCCGTCGGCGACGAGCGTTGGGGCGGCGATCCGACGGAAGCGCTGGAGGGCGGCGTCCTTGCCCGCCCACGCCCGGAGCACGGCGGTCGCCTGTGCCGACACCACCTCCCGGGGCGGGGCGGCCGACGCCGGGTAGGCCGAGCGCGCCACCGCGAAGACGGTCGCGGCCGCCTCGTGCCCGGGCGGGAACAGCACGGCCGTCGCCCGTGCGCCGCCGGCGTCCAGGTCGTCGACCGCTGCCTGCGGCGACCGGACCGCACCGGTGCCGGGGAACGTGGCGCACAGCACCAGGCGGTGCACCTGGGAGGGGTGGAGGACGGCGAGCGCCTCGGCCACGAGCCCGCCCATGGACCAGCCGAGGACGTCGGGCGCGCCCAGATGCAGCGCGCCGATGAGCGCGCTCGTCTGCTGCGCCATGGCGTCGATCGTGAGCGGGCCGCGCAGCGACGAGGTCTTCCCGATGCCGGCGTTGTCGAACACGACGACCGTGAACCGGTGGGCCAGGGCGTCCACGAACTGGGGGTCCCACGTCTCCATCGAGCCGGCGTAGCCCATCACGAGAACGAGCGGCGGCCCGCTTCCCACCGTGCGATAGCCAACCCTGCCGTCGCTCGTCCGGGCCACGCGGACCGGCGCCGTCGCAACGGTGGCGACCCCCTTGACGGTGCCGTCGCCCCCGTCCGCCTTCGAGATGGCGGCGGCGGCGAAGCCTCCGGCGTTGCGGACGTCCGCCGTCCCGGCGTCGGTGTAGGAGACGACACCCAGCACCTGGTGCACCCGGAACACGACGAGGTCGATGCCGAGCTCGAGCCCTGTGGCCTCGAACTGCCAGCGCGAGGCGACGGTCCCTGTCGCCTTCGCGCTGAAGGCAAGCGGGCGGATCGTGACCCGGTCACGCGTGCCGTTGATCGTGACGGTCGCCGAGCGGCAGCTCGAGAGCGCTGCGCTGGCACGTGCCCAGGTGCCGGCGACGTCGGGTCCGGTGGCGACGGCCTCGGAGACGAACGGCAGGCCCTTCCCGTTGGCGTAGACCACCTCCTCGTGCCGCCAGCCCTTTCCGGGGCGGGCGAGCGTGCCGGCACAGCCGAGCTGCGTCGTCACGTCGCTCTTCGGCGCCGCGACCTTCCGCCATCCATGCGGCAGGTCGGACCGGGTGAGGAGGAGCCGGGCAAGGGTGGGCGCCCGCGCCGGTGCAGCCGCCGCGACGGCGCCCGGCGCGGCCACCACGCAACCCGACACCGTCAGGACAGCCCACAGGGCCAGGCGCAGGACCGGGCGCAGGACCGGGTACCGCACGGGCCCTGCACATCGTGCTCGAGCGGTCATCGGAACACCTCCTACGGTCCCCGGTGTCCGTGACCCGGCCACCGCCACCTCGATCGTCACCCACCTCGCTCGGCCCGTCCACCGTGCGGGCACCCCACCTCGGCGTACGGGCAGCACGGTGCCCGAGGGTTGCGTCGTGCTGGCCGTACCCCCATCGGGGTGGCACCACGGTGGACGTGCCGGGCGCACGGGGCGACAATCGACACGGTGGCGATCGGAGCGACCGAAGGGAGGCGCTCGGCGCGGCGGAGGGTGCGCGGTGGGCCCGGCAGCTGACCCCGCCCTCCCCCCCCGCCCCCTGCTGGCCAGGATCCTGGTGCGGCGCTACTCGTACCGGCACCCCAAGGTCTTCGGCACCACGTACCTGCTGGCCGGCTCGTGGCTCGTCGTCCTCGGGGCCATCCTGAGCACGAGCGGGTTCTGGTGGGGCGTCTTCCTCATGGCGCTCGGCGGGATCGAGCTCTGGGTCGCCCACCATCTGCTCTTGGACCCCCTGCCCCGGCGCGTGCGCGAGCTGGAGCGCTCGCGGGCGCGCGTGGTCGACGACTCGGCGGCCCGGCTCCGTCGCATCGAACAGGACCTGCAAGACGGGGCGCAGGCACAGATGGTCGCCGTCGCCATGAAGCTCGGCCTGGCCAAGGAGCACCTCGGGCACGCCGTGGCCGGGAGCGGGCAGGAGAGCCTCCGGTGGGCGTTGGAGCTCGTCGACGCCGCCCACCGCGGGACCAAGGAGGCCATCGCCGAGATCCGCGACCTGGCCCGCGGCATCCACCCGCCCGTCCTGGACGAGGGTCTCGGGGCTGCCCTCGCCACCCTCGCCGCCCGGGGCGAGGTGCCCGTCGGCCTGGCCGTCGACCTGGCCGTCGACCTGCCCGAGCGACCGTCGCCTGCGATCGAGAGCATCGCCTACTTCTGCGTGGCCGAGCTGCTCACCAACGTGGCGAAGCACAGCGGAGCCCGGCACGTCCGGCTCGAGGCGGTGCTCCTCCCCGGCGCCGTCCGGGTGCGGGTCGGCGACGACGGCGCCGGCGGGGCGCGCCTCGAGCCCGGCGGCGGGCTCGCCGGGCTGGCCGAGCGGGTCAAGGCCGTGGACGGCAAGCTGCACGTCGAGAGCCCGGCCGGCGGCCCGACCGTCGTCACCGTCGACCTCCCGTCCCGTGCCTGAAGGAGGGAGCCGCGCCATGCGGATCGTGGTCGCCGAGGACTCGGCCGTCATCCGAGCGGGCCTGGTCGAGATCCTGGCCGACCGGGGGCACGAGGTGGTCGCCGCGGTCGGTGACGCGGCGGACCTGCTGGCCGCCATCGACGAGCATCACCCCGACGCGGCGGTGGTCGACGTGCGAATGCCACCGACCTACACCGACGAGGGCATCCGGGCCGCCATCCTCGTCCGCCACGATCACCCCGGGACCGGCGTGCTCGTGTTCTCCCAGTACATCGAGACGCGCCACGCGGCCGACCTCCTCGATGCGGGCCCTGCCGGCGCCGGCGGCGTCGGGTACCTGCTGAAGGACCGGGTCGCCGACGTCGGCGAGTTCGTCGAGGCGCTGAGCCGGGTGGCCTCTGGCGGCACGGCCCTCGACCCGGAGGTCGTCACGCAGCTGCTGCGCGCCGGCCACCGAGCCGACGGCATCGGATCGCTCACCCCCAGGGAGCGGGACGTGCTGGACCTCATGGCCGAGGGGCGGTCGAACGGCGCCATCGCCCAGGCCCTCGTGATCTCCGAGCGTGCGGTCGAGAAGCACGTGGCCAACATCTTCAGCAAGCTCGGGCTGGCCCCGTCGGACGCCGACCACCGCCGGGTGCTGGCCGTCCTCCGCTACCTGGGGTCGTGACGGCCGGTCCCCGGCCCGCCCCCCCAGCGCCGGCCCGCCCCCGGCGGGGGTCACCCTGCCGGCTCGAGCAGCTCGATCCGGTTGCCGAAGGGGTCCTCGGTGAACAGGCGCCGGGTCGGCGCCAGCCCGTCGTCCCGGCGCACCGGCCGGCCCGCCTCGGCGAGGCGCTCGGCCAGCGCGTCGAGCCCGACCACCCGCAGTCCGACGTGCGCCTTGGCGGCGGGCCGGAAGTCCGGGTCCACGCCCAGGTGCAGCTCCGTGCCGACCCCGCGGAACCAGCACCCCCCTCGGGCGGCGAGCTCGGCCGGCTTCGGCGCCTCCACCAGGCCGAGCACTCCGACGTAGAAGGAGCGGCCGTCGTCCTCCCGGCCGGCCGGCATGGCGAGCTGCGCGTGGTCGAGGGCGGAGACGACGGGCCGGGCCGCCCCGGTCATGGGCCGCCGGCCCACGGCGAACACCCGACGGTACGGGAGCACGGCACCGCCGGGCTGGGGCGGGTAGGCGGTGCGCAGCGCCGACGCGTACTCGGCGAGGAAGGCGTCCGCCTCGGACGGAGCCAGCGCCCCGAGCACGGGCCGGAGCGCCGTGCCCTTCGCCCACTCGAGGACGGCGTCCGGCCCGCCGAGCACCTGGACGTAGGTGGTCTCCCAGGCGCTCGCCTCGAGCCCCGCCGCCTGGAGCTCGGCCAGGTAGTCCGCGGGATCGTGGGATGCGGGCCAGGGTCCGGTGCGCCCGTCGATCAGGGGCCGCCAGCGCGCCGACCCGGCAAGCTGCCGGAGCAGCACGTGGATCGGCTCGGCGAAGCTCCCGGGAACCTGGAGAGCGAGGACACCGCCGGGGGCGAGGAACGAGGCGAAGCGCCCCAGGAGCTCCAGGTGGCCCGGGACCCAGTGCAAGGTGGCGTTGGTCACGACCACGTCGACGGGCCCGTCCGGCTCGAAGCTGCGCACGTCGCCGTGGCGGAGCTCGAGCCGCCCCGGCACGGCGCGCCCCCTCGCCTCCGCCAGCATGGCCTCGGAGCTGTCGACGCCGACCACACGAGCCCCCGGCCACCGCTCCGCCAGCCGGGCCGTGAGCGTGCCCGGTCCACAGCCCAGGTCGAGGACCGACCCGGCCCACGGCAGGTCGACCCGGCTCATGAGATCTTCGAAGGGGCGCGCCCGCTCGCGGGCGAACCGGCCGTACTGCGCCGGGTCCCACGTGGTCAGGTGCGTGCGTGCCCCGTCGCTGCCGTCCGGTGCCATGCCCGGCTCCCTCCTCAGAGTCTCTCGATGTCAAGACAACTGTGCCCCGCGTATCTCTCTATGTCAAGATTCATTGCGTGAAGACCACCGGAGCCGCTCGGACGGACCGTGCTGGGGTCTTGCGGAACGAGGCCGACCGCGACGAGGTCGACCGGATCCTCGAGGAGTGGAAGCGGGAGCGACCGGCGCTCGACGTCTCGCCGCTCGCGGTCATGAGCCGGCTGTCCCGGCTGGCCCGGCGGCTCGAGCGCGAGCGCCAGGCCGTCTTCTCGGCCCACGGTCTCGAGGCCTGGGGCTTCGACGTGCTTGCGGCCTTGCGCCGCTCCGGTCCCCCCTACGAGCTGGCGCCGAGGGAGCTGCTGGTGCAGAACCTCGTCAGCTCGGGCGCGATGACGCACCGGATCGACCGGCTCGAGGAGGCGGGGCTCGTCGCCCGGCGGCCCGACCCGGCCGACCGGCGAGGCGTGCTCGTCCGGCTCTCTGCCGCCGGCCGGCGGAAGGTCGACGCCTGCGTCTCGGCGCTGGCCGAGCGCGAGCGGGAGCTGCTCCATCCGCTCGCCGACACGGAGCGTGACGCCCTGGCGGACCTGCTGCGGAGGCTGTTGCTGTCCGTCGGGGGGAGCTCGTGACGCCGATGCCGCCGGCGGGTGCGTCGCCACGCCTCAGGGACGAGCGCCCGATCCGAGCACGTCTTCCAGGACCCTGAGGGCAGCCCGGTACGCATGGTCGGCCGGCGTGGCGTACCCGACGACGAGGGCGGGCGGACGGACATCGCCACCGGCCCGGTAGGCGTCGAGACCTTCGAGGGCGAGACCGCGCGCCGCCGCCGCGGTGACGATGTCGGCCTCCGTCGCGCCCGGCGGGAGCCCGACGAGGGCGTGGAGCCCGGCGGAGACGCCCTGGACCGTGCCGGGGGCGAGCGCGCCCATCAGACGGTCACGACGGCGGCGGTAGGCGAGGCGCCGGCGGCGGACGTGGCGGTCGTAGGCACCCGAGCGGATGAGCTCGGCCATGGTCAGCTGGTCGGGGACGGACGTGTGGCGGTCCGCGAGGAGCTTCGCGTGGGCGACGGGTTCGACCAGGGCAAGGGGCAGTGCCAGCCAGGCGAGGCGGATGCCGGGGGCGAGGGTCTTGCTGGCGGTGCCGGCGTAGACGACGTGCTCGGGATCGAGGGCCTGCAGGGCGCCGAGCGGCTCGCGGTCGTAGCGGAACTCGCCGTCGTAGTCGTCCTCGACGAGGACCGCCCCGTGCGCCCGGGCCCAGGCGACGGCGGCATGGCGCCGACCGGGGGAGAGGACGGTGCCGAGGGGGAACTGGTGGGCGGGCGTGAGCACGGCCGCGTCGGCCTCCCCGGTCGGCCCGGCCCCGCCGGCCCCGCCGGCCCCGCCGGCCCCGCCAGCCCCGCCGGCCGGTGCGAGGTCGGCGCCCTCCTCGTCGACGGGCACGGTGACGGCGCCCAGGCCGGCACGGGCGGCGATCGAACGCAGCTCGGGAAGCCCGTAGCACTCGACGGCAACGGTGGTCGCCCCCCGTTCGCGCAGCGCTCCGCACAGCACCCCGAAGGCCTGGGTGAACCCTGAGCAGACCACGATCCTCGAGGGATCCGTGCGCACCCCCCGCGCCCTGCCCAGGTAGCCGGCCAGCGCCTCGCGCAGCACGGCGCTGCCGCGCGGGTCGCCGTAGCCGAGGACCGAGTCGGGGGCGGCGGACCACGCCCGCCGGCTCGCGGCGAGCCAGGCGCTGCGGGGGAACGAGGAGAGATCGGGACCACCCGGGCGCAGGTCGTAGGGCCACGTCGCCGGCGCCGGCACCGGGATGTGGGCCGGGTTCGGGGCCGGCGTCCCAGCCGCCGGTGCGCTGTTGCCCGGCTCGCGGGCCAGGGCCAGCGGGCGCTCGGCCACGGTGGTGCCCGAGCCGGGACGAGCGAGGAGCCATCCCTCGGCCGTCAGCTGGCCGTAGGCGTCCACCACCGTGTTGCGGGCGACGGCGAGGTCGGCCGCCAGGGTGCGGGACGACGGCAGGCGGGTCCCCGGGGCGAGGCGGCCATCGGCGACGGCCTCGCGGAGCGCCCGCTCGAGCGCCCGCCTGCGCCCCGGCCCCTCGAGCTCGAGGTGCAGGTCGACCCCAAAAGTGGACCATGAACGCTTCACCAAACTGGACCTTATCAACGGTCCAATTCCCCCGTACCGTACGGGGCATGACGACGCGCACGGCAGAGACGCCTTCGACGAGCCACCGTCCCTGGGACGCTCGGCTCGACTTCGACACGCACGCGCCGGGGGTCGCCCGGGCGATGGCCGGCCTGGACCGCGCCGCGGCGCTGCTGGCCGACGATGCCGGCCTCGGTGCCGGCCTCCGGGAACTGGTCCGCCTGCGCGCCTCGCAGCTCAACGGCTGCGCCTACTGCGTGGGCCTGCACGCCGGGGACGCCCGGGCTGCCGGCGAGCCGGTCCATCGCCTGGACGCCCTCGCCGTCTGGAGGGAGTCACCGTTCTTCCACGACGCCGAGCGGGCCGCGCTCGGGTTGGCCGAAGCGATCACCCTCTGCGCCGACGGGCACGTCCCCCACCCCGTGTGGACCGCCGCCGCCGGGCACTTCGACCCGGTCCAGCTCGCTGCGCTCGTCTCCCTCGTCGTGACCGTGAACGCCTGGAACCGCATCGGGGTCGCCACGCGCACCTGGCTGCCCGAGGCCGGCACCCCGTGACGGGTGCCGACGCCGTGGCGGGGACCGACGCCGTGCACCCCGCCGACGGGGACCCCGGCCCGGCGTGGGTGCCGACCGCCGACCTGGCGTGGGTGCCGACCGGGCCGGGAACCGCCTTCCGCCCGCTTCGCTTCTGGGAGGGTGGCTGGTCGGAGCTGATGCGCCTGGAGCCCGGCGCAACGGTTGCACGGCACCGGCACACCGGAGCGGTCGACGCCTACGTGCTCGAAGGGACGCGCCTGTTGCCGAGCGGAGAGCGGCTCGGCCCGGGCGGCTTCCAGCACGAGCCGGCGGGGACGGTCGACACCTGGTCGGCGTCGGGAAGCGAGGCGTGCGTCGTGCACCTCCGCATCGAGGGCGACATCGAGTACCTCGACCCCGGCGGTGCCGTGACCTCGGTCGTCAACTCGACCACCCAGGCCGCCGTCTACCGGCGCTGGTGCGAGGCGACCTGCACCGCGGAGGAGAGGGGAGAGACGACGCCATGAGCAGCACGACGCGAGCGATGGAGCCCGAGGACGTGACGCGGCTCGTCGCCGAGCGGCTCAACGCCGGCGACGCGGCCGGTGCGGCGGCACTCTACGAACCGGACGCCGTCCTGGCGTACCCGGTCGACGAGCCGGTGATCGGCCGGGGGTCCATCCAGGCCGTCTACCAGGCCCTGGTCGACGCCGGCGTCAGGTTCGGCGTCGAGACGGCCGTCCCGACCGTGCGCTTCGAGAACCTGGCGCTCACGTCGACGCACTCGGCCGACGGCACGGGCGTGCGGGTGCAGGTCCTCCGCCGCCAGCCCGACGGCTCGTGGCGACGGGTCATCGACCGCCCCGAGGTGCCTGAACCCTCCTGAGGTCCGAGCGCTCGGCCCCCGGTCAGCGGTCGAGGCGTGCGTGCTCGAGGTCGAGCTCCCGCCGCACGCCTCGCATGACCGAGAAGGTGATCTCCCCCTGGCGGTGCATCCTCTGCAGCGCATCGCGCTGGGCCCCGAGGAGCCGGCGCTCCACCGCCCGGCGCGGAAGCGCCCGGTCTGTCGGTGCCGGGCGCCCACCCGAGCCGTCGTCCTCCAGGACGGTACGGGCCTGCTCGATCCGACGCTCGTAGCGCTCGCGCAGGCGACCCGCGTCCTCGTCGCTGATGCGGTCGTCGGCGGCCAGCTCGTCCAGCAGGCGCAGGGCCGTCTCGGCGCACCGGCGGTGGGCGGTGGCGCGCTGCCGCTGCTCGGCCTCGTTCTGGCACATCCCGAATCGCCGCAACAGCGCCGGCAACGTGGTCCCCTGGCCGACGAGCGTGGCCAGGATCACGCAGAAGGTCGTGAACACGATGAGATCCCGGCCGGGGAAGCGGTGGCCCGACACGGCCACCGGCACCGAGAGGGCGGCGGCCAGGGAGATGGCGCCGCGGAGCCCCGACCACCCCAGCGCCACCCGCTCGGCCACGGGCACGCCGCCGGTGTCGAACCTCCCCCGGTCGGGCCGCCACCGGAGGGTGGGGATGGCCAGCCACCACAGCATGCGCACGACCACCACCGCGCCCACGGTCAGCCCGGCGAGCAGGGCGACCTCCCCCGCCGGGATGGCGCCGACGGCCGGCAGCAGGCGGTGGAGCTGGAGCCCGATGAGCACGAAGAGGACCGACTCCAGGAGGAAGACCAGCACCTCCCAGAACTCCGAGATGCGGATGTGGCCGGACGGGTCCAGCCCGAGCGGGCGCTGGCCCAGCACGAGCCCCGTCGCCAGCGCGGCGAGCACGCCGGAGAGCCCGAGCGCGTCGGCAGGGAGGTAGGCGGCAAACGGGACGACGAGGGACACCACGATCTGCGACGCCGTGTCGCGCAGCGGACGGCGGACCCGGGCCACCAGCCAGCCCAGGGCGAGCCCGAAGGCGGTGCCGCCCCCGGCGACCTTCACGAAGTCCAGGAGGCCGCCGGCAACGCTCGTCGGGCTGGCCACGGCCGCCACCCCGATGCTGAAGAGCGCCAGGGCGACCCCGTCGTTCACCAGCCCCTCCCCCTCGAGGACCGTCGTCACCCGGGGTGGGACGCCGAGGCGGCCGAACACCGACGTGGCCGCGACCGGGTCGGTGGGGGCGACCACGGCTCCGAGCACGAACGCCCCTGCCCACCCGAGCGCCGGCACGGTGGCCACAGCCAGCCCGGTCACCGCGAACGTCGTGGCCAGCACGAGGCCGAGCGCGCCGAGGCCGATCGGGAGGGCGTGGGCCCGCAGCTCGCGCGGCGAGGTCACGATCCCGGCGTGGTACACGAGCGGAGGAAGGAACCCGAGGAACACCACGGTGGGGTCCAGCCTGATTGTGCCCAGCCGGGGGACGAAGCCCGCCGCCACCCCCGCCACGACCAGGAACACCGGGTAGGGGATCCCGGTCCGCCGAGCCAGGGTCCGCCCGGCTACCATCACCAGGGCGATGAGGAACCCGGCGCCCAGGTAGGCGCCCGTCACCGAGTCGAACGCCGGGACCAACCCCCCGAGGGTCCCGCAGATCGCAGTGGGCATCGGCCTCCTCACGTGGGCACGGCGCGGGCCATCGGAGTGGCGGCGCCCATTCTCCCGTACCCCGCCGGCCACCGCCGGCGGTGATGCCTCCGGCACGCCGAGAGTCGTCCGGCCACCAGACGCACCGCGGCGCTGGCCGTGACCCCAGGAAGCACTTGTTCGCTCCCTGGACGGTTGGGCTACCATCCGTGCGAGTCAACGCGATCTAGAGCTTTCAATTGAGGCAGAGGCAAGGACGATGTGCGAACTACTGGTCGCGGCATTCGAGGAACCGAGGCCGTTCCACCAGCTGGCTGCGACCGTCCTCCGTCTGGAACAGCTCGGCGTCGCCGGCTTCGGGTGGGGCGTCACTTGGCTGGACGAGGACGCCGGTGAGGTGCGCGGGGTGCGCGGGGTGCACCGGTTCGCCGACGAGAGCAGGGAGTGGCCGGGGCTGGCGACACGGAGCTCCCGCCGGTTCATGGTGCACCTCCGCCGACCCAGCCGGCTGTCGACGGTCCAGTTGGCCGACACCCAGCCCTTCCTCGACGGAGCGCACGGGGCCTGGTGCCACAACGGGTTCCTCGAGCGGGCCGAGGAGGCCCGGCCCGCCTTCGACGGCCGGCTCCACGGCCACGCCGACAGCGAGGTCGGCTGGCAGTTCTTCTGCGACCAGCTCGACGCGGGGACCGAGCCGCACGAGGCCCTGCGGGCGGTGGGCGAGGCCCTCGGCGGGCGCGCCAACCTCGCCCACCTGGCGGCCGACGGCGAGCTGAGCGTGTACGCCGCCAACGACACAAACCGGATGTGGCGCTACACGCTCGACGGCGGCGCCGTGGTGTCCACGGCCCTCCACTCGGACGACGCGTCACTGTTCGACCTCGTGGTGCCCGAGGCGAGCGACCGAGAGCGGCTGGAGCTCGGCGCGGCGCTCCGCATCGGCGAGCCGTCGCTGGCGCCGGCACCGGCCTGGGCCGTCGGCTGAGCGCCAGCGCGGGTGAGCGGAGCGAGGCAGCGGCGCGTGGCGGGACCGAGCGGAGACGACCCGGCGTTCGGGTCGGGATCAACGACAACGAGGGACAACGGACAAGGAGAAGCATGAGCGGCGAGCGAGGGGTCGGCAAGGCGGGGTTCGTACGCGAGCACGGGCTGCTGAACGATGCCCAGCACGAGGCGGCGCAGCGGACGGTCGCCCGGGTGGAGGAGATGGGGCTGCGCACCGTCCGGATGATCTGGGTGGACCAGCACGGCGTGCCCCGGTGCAAGTTCATGTCGGCCGTCGACTACGCGTCGGCCATCGAGAACGGGATCGACTTCTCGGCCGCCCTGTTCAACATGGACACGGGCAACAAGGTCTTCACCCCCCTGTTCGTGGAGGGGGGCGGGCTCGGCATTCCCGAGCTCACCGGCTTCCCCGACATGGTGCTGGTGCCCGACCCGACCACCTTCCGGGTGCTCCCCTTCGCCGACCGCAGCGCCTGGGTGCTGACCGACGCCTACTTCTCCAACGGCACGCCGGTCCCCATCGACGGCCGCCACCTGCTGCGGGCGCAGGTGCGGGCGGCCGAGGAGATGGGGTTCGACTACCTCGCCGGCCTCGAGGTGGAGTTCTACGTCCTCCGGCGGGAGAGCGACCGCATCGGGCTCGACCAGACCGGGTGGCCCCCGCCGCCCCCGGCGGTCTCGGTGATCGAGCAGGGCTACCAGTACCTGTCGGAGACCCGGCTCGGCTCCATCAACGGGCTGGTCGAAGCCCTTCGCGACGCCTACATCGGCCTCGAGCTGCCGCTGCGCTCGATCGAGGACGAGTGGGGCCCGGGACAGATCGAGGTCACCTTCGACCCGCTGACCGGCCTGGCCGGCGCCGACGCGATGGTGCTGTTCCGATCGGCCACCAAGCAGGTGGCCCACAGCATGGGACTGCACGCCACGTTCATGTGCCGCCCGGGGCTGCCGAACTTCTTCTCCAGCGGCTGGCACCTCCACGAGTCGCTCCGCGACCGCGCCACGGGCACCAACGCCTTCACCAGCAGCTCGGCCACAGACCGCCTGTCGGAGATCGGCCGGCAGTTCACGGCCGGCATCCTGGAGCACGCGCTGCCGATGACCGTCTTCACCACGCCGACCATCAACGGCTACAAGCGGTTCTCGCCCTACTCCTTCGCCCCGGACCGCGTCACCTGGGCCAACGAGAACCGCGGCACGATGGTGCGGGTCCAGGGCGACCCGATGGAGAAGGGCGCCCACATCGAGAACCGGCTGGGGGAGCCGGCGGCCAACCCCTACCTCTACCTGGCGGCGAACCTGGCCGCCGGGCTCGACGGCGTCCGGCGGAAGCTGGAGCCGCCGCCGGTGGTGGAGGCCAACCCCTACGCCGCCGACGCGCCGCCACTCCCCAAGAGCCTGTGGGAGGCGGTCGACCACCTGGAGCACGACCCGTTCTTCACCGAGGTGTTCGGCGAGCGCTTCATCAGCTTCATCACCGCCATCAAGCGCAACGAGGTCTCCCGGTTCCTGAGCGAGGTCACCGACTGGGAGATGCGCGAGTACTTCGAGTTCTTCTGATCCCCGGCCGCGGCCGACGGCCCGGCGCAAGAGAGGAGGCCCGCATGGCACTGGTCCCCTACGTGGACGAGGACACCGCCGACGGCATCGTGAAGGAGGTCTTCGACGACATCAAGGCGACGCGGAACCTCGCCCGGGTGCCGGCCTTCTGGCGCGCCATCGCCCATCAGCCCGAGTACCTCCGCCACGAGTGGGAGAAGCTCAAGACGATCATGTCGACGGGCGTGCTCGACCGGAAGGTGAAGGAGATGATCGCGGTGGCCGTGTCGGCCACGAACAACTGCGACTACTGCATCCGGAGCCACACCGACGCCCTGCGAGCGCTGGGGACGACCGACGCCGAGCTGGTCGAGCTGCTCTCGGTGGTCGACTTCTTCAACGGGTCGAACGCCATCTCCAGCGGGTTGAAGGTGGAGTACGAGCCGGCGGTCCCGGCGGAGCCCGTGGAGCCGGCGGAGGGCTGAGCGGGCGGCTGAGGCCGTCGGGCTCCCTGCGCCGGCGCGGGCTCTTCGGACTGCCAGCGGAGGCTAGGTCCCCTCCTCGAGCCGTGCCGCTGCGATCGTCGGCTGGAAGAGCTCGACCGGGTTTCCCGACGGGTCTTCCACGAGGACCTGCTTTCCGCCCGTCCCGGTGACGATGTCGTTGCGGAACGAGACCCCTGCTGCCCGCAACGACGCGACCGTGGACTCGAGGTCGTCGACCTCGAGGGAGAACCGGTTCCAGCCGCCAGGTTCTGGGACCCTCCCGTCCGGCATGGCCTGACCTCCACCAGGGCCGCCGCCCGGCGAGCTCAGCACCAGGCGGAGCGGCCCCCGCGAGAGCATGGCGAAGGCCGGGGCGGGGTGCATGTCCTCGTGGAAGCCGAGCCGGCCGCAGTAGAAGGCGATCGCAGCGTCCACGTCGTGGACGATGTAGCGAACGCTGACTGACGCCATCGCACCCTCCTACGCTTCGTCCTAGGGTAGCTGCGTCGAGTGACCGGCTCCCGCCGAGCGCGCACCGTCGACGCCGCCGAAGGGGAGGCCGCTGGCGATCTCGGTCAGGTGGGAGCAGTCGGGGCAGCTCCCCTCGGGACCACCGCCGCGGCCCGTCACCCCAGACGGTAGACGGCCCGGGCGTTCTCCTCGAACAGGGCCTGCCGGGACGCGTCCACGAACCGCTCCCGCGCCCCCGCCGCTCGAAGGCGCCGGGCCACGTCGGCGAAGGCGTCCCGCAGCACCGCCGAGGCGAACCAGTGCGTCTCGGGCGGCCCGTGGCCGTCGGACCCGGCCAGCAGCTTGTGACGGGGCGCCAGGTCGACCAGGCGGAGCAGGCGGTCGGCCGTCCCCAGCGGGGCGAACAGGTTGGAGAGGGAGACCTCGGCGTAGACGTTGGGCCGCACGGTCGCCAGGTGGGCCAGCTCGCTCTCGTAGGGGTGGGCCCCGTGGATCAGGACGACGGTGGCCGCCCGCCCGGCCGGGCTCGACAGCAGGTCGTCCAGCAGCAGGGGGTTGGCGTCGGCGAGCCGGATCTCGGAGTCGCCGAAGCCGGTGTGGAACTGGACCGGCCGGCCGAGGTCGGCCGCCCGCTCCAGCACCGTGCGGACGACGAGGTCCCGCAACGGCTTCGCCCGTCGGCGGACCGGGGCCTCGAGGTCGCGGGTGAGCGAGGCCTCGGCGGAGGCCACGGTGACGTCGGGGTCGACGTGGAGCCCCGTGCGGTAGGCGACGATCGTCTTGAACCCGATCGCCCCGTGAGTCACCGCCTCGTCCATCAGCTGGCCCACGGCGTCGAGCACGGCGCCCGCACCGGACCCTTCGGAGACCAGCCGGTCGACGAGCGGGTCGAGGCGCGCCAGCCACCACACGGGCCGCCCGATCAGGGCGGCGTAGTCGCCGGCCTCGCCGCCGCCGGCCACCGGCACGCCGAAGTCGAGCACCATGCCGGTGACGTCGGCGTCGTCGAACAACCGCCGGACGTAGGCGCCCCAGTCCTCGGCGGCGCCCTGCTCCCGGGCCGCCAGCACCTCGGCGTCCTCGGCGTCCGCCGGCACGCCGAGGAGCGCGCCGAGCCGGCGCAGGCAGAGCTCCTGGAAGACGCGCCCCGGGCCGGCCCGGTGGCGGCGCGCCTCCCCGTCCTCGCCGCCCACGTCCAGGCTGATCTGGCCCAGGTCCAGCGGTGCGTGGGCGAGCGGGAACGGGTGGGCGTGGTCGTCGATCACCGGCCGACCCGCCCGCCCCCCGACCCGCCAGCCCGCCCGCCGGGCGCGCCGGCGCCCGGGACGTCCCGGCGGGACACGATCAGCGCTCGTCCAGCGCTTCGACCAGCTCGCCGCCCTCCTCGCCGAGGATGGAGCCGATCCGCTCGATCCGCTCGGGCCGCGTCCGGCCGATCCACAGCAGCACGACGACCCCGATCACCAACCATGCCGCGGTGATGTAGATCGCGGTGTCGATCGGCGAGACCGGCAGCGGCCAGATCGAGCCGTAGAGGGCGGCGCCAAAGATGACCGCGCCGACCAGGGGGATCAGGCCGTGGATGAGCGGGTTGAACCGCTGCGACGTCCGGTAGAAGAACCCGACGCCTCCGATGCACAGCCCGATGTAGACGAGCACCACCGCCAGGGTGCCGATGGTGGCCAGCAGGTAGTACACGGTGAAGGCGTCGCCGCCCAGGTTGGGGGTGCCGAACCCGAAGCCGACGATGGCCGCCACGACGGTGGCGATCACGGCGATGGTGGCGGTGGCGTTGATCGGGGTCTTGAAGCTGTGGTGGGTCCGCCCGAACCAGCTGGGGAGCGTGCCCTCCCGGCCCATGGCGAACAGGGTCCGCGACCCGGCGGTGGCGCAGGCCACGCACACGATGAAGGCCGAGAACATGGCGGCGATCTCCACCAGCTTGGCGGCGGCGCTCCCGGCGAAGACGTCGGTGACCTTGGCGAAGGTCCCTGTCACCCACCCCGACGGGTTGTGCTGGAGGGCGGTCACGCCGAAGCCGATGCTGGCCGCGTAGGTGGTGAAGACGTAGAAGACGATGGCGAAGAGCACCGCCGCCGTCACCGCGATGGGCACGGACCGCCGGGGGTTGGCCGTCTCCTCGCCGAAGTCGGCCGCCGTCTCGAAGCCGATGTAGGAGGTGACCCCGAGGATGATGCCGTAGAAGACGCCGTGGAACCCGCCGGTCACCGTGTGCGAGAAGGTGAAGGCGCCCAGGGACTGCCCGTGCGCGCCGCCCTTGCCGGTGATGATGAAGTCGATGACGGTGAAGAGCAGGATGGTCGTGATGCCGACCACCAGCTGCACCTTGGTGGTCACGTGCACCCGGATGAGCGAGAGCACGAGGAGCAGGACCATCCCGATGAGGAAGAACACGAACCACCAGTAGCTGCCGTGCAGTGTCAGCAGTGTGGCCGCCAGGTAGCCCACTCCGGCCATGGTCATGGGCACGAACGCCGCGAACCCGAAGGCGTACATCCAGCCGCCCAGGAAGCCGAACCGCTTGCCGAGGCTCCGGCTCAGGTACGTGTACGCGTAGCCGGCCGCCGCCATCCGCCGGGTGAACCCGATCACCACGAACCCGAGCGCGAGGCAGCCGATGCCACCGAGCAGGAACGAGAGGGGCGTCGACCCGCCCGCCGTCGCCGCCACCCCGCCGGTGTTGAGGTCCATGGCCATCGCCGGTGAGAGGACCGACACCGAGATGGCGATGGCGTCGATCGTGCGCAACGACCCCCGCGCCAGCTCGCCGGTGCGAACCTCGTTCCCCCCGCCGCTGGCCGGGCCGGCGACCGACGCGCCCTGCCCCTGCCTGCCCAACGTCGTCATCTGTTCCTCCCCTATTTGTTTGCTTGCGTTGCCCGCCCCGCACGCATCCGGCCCCTGGGGGCCGCCGCGTCAGACGTACTTGCCCATGCCGCCGGCGACGTCGACCATGGCCCCCGTGACGTAGCTCGCACGGTCGCTGGCCAGGAACGCCACCACGCCGGACACCTCTTCCACCGTCCCGAACCGCCCGAGCGGGACCTCGGCCGCCGCCAGCCCGGCGAAGAACGCCTCGGGCTCCTTGTCGGGCGCCCGGCGGCGGCGGATGTTCTCCCACTGCGGGGTCACCACGAACCCGATGTTGACGCTGTTGACCAGGATCCCCTCCGGACCGAACTGCTGCGCCAGGACCTTGGTCAGGTTGAGGCACGCCGCCCGGTTGACGGTGGTGGCGAAGAAGGCGGGATCGGGGTACTTCCCGTAGACGGCATTGACGTTCACGACCCGGGGTGCCGAGCTGCGCCGGAGGTGCGGCAGGGCGGCGCGGGTGCAGCGGATCTGGGAGAACAGCTTGACGTCGAGGTCATGGTGCCAGTCGGCGTCGGTCAGGTCCTCGAACCCGCCCGGGTGGGCCGCCCCGGCGTTGTTGACCAGGATGTCCAGACCGCCCAGCGCCGAGGCCGACTCCGCAACCAACCGGGACACCTCGTCGGGCTTGGTCACGTCGGCCACGAACCCGAACACCTCGGGGCCGCCGCCGGTCCGCAAGGCGTCCTCAGCCGCCTTCACCTCGTCGGCATCGCGGGCGCAGAAGGCGACCGAGACGCCCTCGGCTCCCAGCTCGGCCACGACGGCCCGGCCGATGCCCTTGGAGCCGCCGGTCACGAGGGCGCGGCGCCCCGACAGCCCGAGCTCCATCAGCCGGCCGCTCCGTCGTCCGCGGCGGCACCGGCGGCCTCGGCGACGTCCGCCCTCGTCCGCTCGCGCTCCGCGCTGGCGTGCTCGAGCAGCGTCCGTCGGGGCGGGTTGAACACGTCCACCTCGAGGCACGTGCTGTCCTGGGTACGGGCCCCGTGGGGCACCCACGGCGGGACCACCACCACGTCGCCGGGCCGGACGGTGCGGACCTCCCCGTCGAGCTCGAAGTCGAACTCGCCCTCGAGCACGATGACGATCTGTTCCTCCTCGTGGACGTGACGCGGCGCCTCGGTGTGGGGCGCGAAGTGGACGAAGTTGACCATCGTCCGCTCGCCCAGGACCGGCCGGAACTCGAGCCCGGGGACGAGCTCCACCGGTTGGATGCCGGCCACCGTGACGAACCGACCGTCGGCCTCGGGGACACCCACCGCGTCGGTCGAGAAGTGCTGGTCGGCGGTGGTCATGCCGCCGCCTTGGGAGCCCCGAGCAGTCGACCGAGCCGGCGGACGCCCTCGTCGATGCGGGCCTCGGGGACGCCGCTGAACGCCAGCCGGATCTGGTTCCGGCCTCGGCCGTCGACGTAGAACGGAGCACCGGGCACGAAGGCGACCCCCTCTCGCTGGGCGTCGGCGGCGAGGGCGACCGTGTCGACGCCCTCGGGCGCGGTCAGCCAGACGAAGAACCCGCCCTGCGGCCGGGTCCAGGTGGTCGACGGGGGCATGGAGCGCTCGAGCCCGGCCACCATGGCCGCCGCCCGGGCGGCGTAGAGGCGGCGGGCCGCCTCCAGGTGCGCCGGGAAGTGGCCGCCGGCGACAAAGGCGCTCATGATCCGCTGCCCCAGGGCGCCTGCGCACTGGTCCGAGTTCTGCTTGGCCGACGCCATGGCGGCGACGACGGCGCGGGGCCCGACGGCCCAGCCGAGGCGCACGCCCGGGAACAGGATCTTGGAGAAGGTGCCGATCTGGACCACCGTGTCGGGGGCCAGCGACCACAGGCTCGGCAGGGGCTCGCCGTCGAAGCCGAGCTCCCGGTAGGCGACGTCCTCCACCACCAGGACGCCGTGCCGGGCGCACAGGTCCACGAGGGCCCGGCGCCCCTCGAGCGACAGCGTCAGCCCGGTCGGGTTCTGGTGGTCGGGGATCACGTACAGGAGCTTCGGCGCCGGACCGTCCCGGCGCAGGTGACGGTCGAGCTCGTCCACGTCGAGCCCGGCGTCCGTCATCGAGATCCCGACCACCTCGGCGCCCGACCGCCGGAACGCCATGAGGGCCCCGAGGTAGGTGGGCGCCTCCACCGCCACGGCGTCGCCCGCGTCCACGAACACGCCGCAGAGCAGCTGCAGGGCCTCGATCCCCCCGCTCGTCACCAGGACCTGTGCCGGGTCGGGCCGCACCCCCTGGGTCGCCTGGACGAGGTCGGCCACGGCCACGCGGCTCGAGGCCAGTCCCTCGGTGGGCGTGTACTGGAGCGCCACGGCGCCGTCCTTCTCGACGAGGTCGGCCACCAGGCCCTCCACCACCCCGACCGGGAAGGTCTCGGGCGCGGGGAACCCACCGGAGAACGTGATCGTGCCCGCCGCTCCGACGAGCGACAGAATGGCCGTGAGGTCACCGCCACCCATGCGGGCCCGGGCCGCGAACCTCTCGGTCCAGTCGGCGGAGCCCGGGCCGGGGGCAGCCAGGCGATGCTGCGCGGGGTTCAAATGTTGACTCCCAAGGGATAGATTGACCGCAGTTGAAAGGGAGTGTATGCGGCGAACCTGGTATCTGACAAGCGCTGCGGCCGAGATGGGCACGGAATGACAGGACGGACGCCCCTCTGGGGCCTCCTCGACGTGACCACGCCCCTCCCGGCGGACCCGGTGCGCCTGGACGACGTGGACCGGCGCCTGGTGACGCTGCTGGCGGCGGACTCCCGGGCATCACAGCGCAAGCTCGCCCGCGACCTGCACATGTCGCCGCCGGCCGTCGGGGAGCGCATCGCCCGGCTCGAACGCCTGGGCGTGATCCGCCGGTACACCGTCGACGTCGACTGGACGGCGCTCGGGTACTTCAGCGTGTTCGTGACCGTCACCGCCGTCCAGGGCGCGGACCAGGCGGTCATCCTCCAGGCGCTCCGGCGCCTCCCCGAGGTGGAGGCGATCGTCGTCATCACCGGCTCCATCGACATGCTGGCCCGCTTCCGGGTGCGGAGCCATGCCCACCTGCGCCAGGTCCTCCTCTCGGAGGTGTGGCGCATCGACGGCGTGCAGCGCACGGAGACGTTCATCGCCCTGGCCGAGATGGCCACCAAGGAGGACTACGTGGGCGAGCTCCTCGCCCTGCGCAACATAGAGGAGCGTGAGGGGGACGGCGCTACGGCGCCGGCGACAGGGCGGCGCCGCCCGGACCACCCGATCCGACCGATGGAGGAGGCACGATGACCATCCAGCACGCGGTCCTGCTCGGCTTCGAGCCGGAGCTCGACCCTCGAGCGGAGCAGGAGATGTTCGACCAGGTCCGGGCCTGGCCCGACGCGATCGGCGGCTTCGGCGTGCTGCGCATCGGGCGACCGATCGTCACCACGCGGACCCGGGGCTACCACTACCTGCTCTTCATGGAGGTGGCCGACGCCGCCGCGCTGGAGGCCTACCAGGTGCACCCGGTCCACCAGCGGTTCGCCGCCTGGGTGGTGGAGCACGGCGGCACGGTGCTGGCCTTCGACTACGCGCTGGACGAGACGACGGTGGTGGTGCCGGCGCACCGGGGCGCGCCGGCGTGAGCACCGTCGAGGTCGGGGGCGTGCCGGCCACCGACCTGCTCTACCTGCGGGACGCCTACCTCCGGGCGTTCGAGGCGACCGTGGTCGCCGCCGACGGGGACCGGGTCGCCCTCGACCGGACGGCCTTCTACCCCACCGGGGGCGGGCAGCCGCACGATCTCGGGACGCTCGGCCCGCTCGCCGTCACCGACGTCCGCAAGGAGGGCGCCGTCGTCTGGCACACCGTGGACGGGACGCCGCCGGGTGCCGGCGCCACGGTCCAGGGCACGGTCGACTGGGACCGCCGGCACGCCCTGATGCGCACGCACACGGCGCTCCACATCCTGTGCGGCGTGATCTGGCACCGGTGGGGGAAGGCAGTGACCGGGGGCAACATGGAACCGCTCTCGGCGCGCATGGACTTCGAGTTCGACCCGCTGCCGGACGGGTTCGGGGCGACCGTCGAAGCGCTCGTGAACGACGAGATCGCCGCCGCACGCCCCGTCGAGGTGCGCTTCGTCCCCCGCGACACCGCTCTCGAGGAGTCCGACCTCGTGCGGACGAAGGTGAGCCTCGTGCCCGAGTCGGTGCCCGAGGTGCGCCTCGTCGACATCGTCGGCCTGGACACGCAGGCCGACGGGGGCACGCACGTGCGGTCCACGGGCGAGGTCGGGCGGGTCCGGGTGGTGAAGACGGAGTCCAAGGGGCGCCAGAACAAGCGGATCCGCATCGAGGTGCTGGACCGTTGAAGCCCGGGCGCTACCCCCGGGCCCGGCGGCGCAGCGCCCGGGCGAGGACCTCGGCGTAGAGATCGAGCCCCTCCCTCGACAGGCGCCCTTCGGGACCGGCGGCGATGGACACCCGTTCGGGGACGACTCCCCACACGGGCACCCGCTGGCCCTCCCACCATTGGACGGTCTGCTCCAGGTCGTGCGTGCCCAGCCTGGCGGCGCAGACGACCACACCGGCGGGGACCCCCTCCGGCACCATCTCGAGCGTGGCCACCACGCGGGAGAACTCCACGCCACCGGCCCGCGTCGGGATCACGATGGCGTCGGCGCGCTCGATGGCGGCCCGCACGATGCGCTCGTCGCCCGGTGGGGTGTCGACCACCCCGAGCCCCTCGTGCCGCTCCATCGCCCGCGCCACGGTCCGCTCCGACGGCGCCTCCACCAGCTCGACGCCGCCGACGGGACGCTCCTCCAGCCACTCGGCCGACGACGCCTGGCGGTCGGCGTCCACCAGGACCACCGGGTCGAAGCCACGCTCCACGGCGGTGGCCGCCAGGTAGACGGTCGTGGTCGTCTTGCCGACGCCCCCCTTCACGTTGCTCACGACGAGGTTCACGGCCGCGGGCCCCGGGTGCCGTGCCGCGCTGCAGGCGTCGTCACCGGGCGAGTGTGTCGCGTCGGGCGAACGAGGGCAAGCAGGACGGCCCGGCCGGGGCGCGGGGTCTTGGGCACGGTGTCTTGCCGAGCCCAGCGCCGGTGGGCCGGCGCCGGTGCGTCCGCCCTGGTCATCGGGGTTTCAGGGCCAAGCACACGGGGTAGTGCCGTGGCGTCGGAACGGCTCTTCCAGTGGAGGTGCACCATGATCGGCGGATTGGGAGCGAGCCTGGTCGTCCTTGCGATCGGGGCGATCCTGGACTTCGCGGTGACCACGAGCCCGTACCAGCACGGCTTCGACATCAAGACGGTGGGCGTGATCCTCATGATCGTGGGCGCCGTGGGCGTGGTGCTGTCGCTCCTGGCCATGATCTTCGGCGGCGGCGCATGGCGCCGGCACCGGACCGTCGTCGAGGACACACGGGGCAACGTGGTGCGCCGCGAGGACACCTACCTCTAACGGGGCTCCGCCCCAGCCCGACGAGCTGTACGTAGCCCACGATCTGCGGGTGCCTTCGGGCGCGGGCTCCGGCCGAGCGCACTGCTTGGCCGGGTGGTTACCCTGCCGTCATGAACCGCCCG
>JAJYVT010000049.1 GCA_021791845.1 Actinomycetes bacterium
CGCCCAGGACGACGGCGCCGATCGTGTCCTCGTCGAGGTTCAGGGCCAGGCCCAGGGTGCCGTCCTCGAACTCGAGCAGCTCGTTCACCTTGGCGCCGGGCAGCCCCGAGACGCGGGCGATCCCGTCACCCACCTCGACGATCCGCCCGATCTGCTCGGCCCCCTGCACGGGGACGTACTCCTCGACGTGGCGCCGGAGCGCGGCGGTGATGTCGTCGGCGCTGATCGTCAGCTCTGCCATTGTCCTTCCGTCCTCTCAGTCCTGTCGGTCCTCAGCTCGAGCCCTCGTCGCCGGCCGTCGTCCGGCCCGCCGGGCCGAAGCCACGGTCCTCCCACCCGCCGGCCACCATGTGCTCCCGCAGCCGCTCGAGGCGACCGCGGGCCGTGCCGTCCAGGTGGAGGTCTCCGATCTCCACGTCCACCCCGGCGAGGAGCCGGGGGTCGACCGTCACCTGCAGCTCCACCGGCGACCCGGCCAGGCGGGACAGCGTCGCCTCCAGCTTGGCCCGTTCGTCCCGGTCCACCTCCTGGCCGGCCCGCACCCGGGCCACCCGCCAGCCCCGCGCCCGGGCGGTCTCCTCCACCAGCCAGTCGAGCGTGCCGACGACGTCCCGGGGGCGGCCGCCGGTCACGGCGTAGTCCGCCAGACGCAGCGTGGCCGGCCGGACCTTCTGCGACAACAGGTTGTCCACCACACCCCGTCGCACCTCGGCCGGCAGGTCGCGGTCGCTCAGGGCGGTCCGCAGCGCCGGGGTGGCGTCCACGATGCGGGCGAAGCGGAACAGCTCGTCCTCGACCTCCTCCAGCTCGCCGGTGGCGACGTCCTCGAACACCGCGGCGGCGTAACCGCCGACCCGCTGGCGCGCCTCGCGGTGGCTCAGCAGCTCCTCGGCTGTCGCCGCCTGCTCGACGGTCTGGCGCACCCGGGTGGCGACCCAGGCGAGGGCGCCGACCACCTCCTGGCCGTGCACGGCGCCGGCGGCGTAGCCCGCCAGCCGCTGGGCCGGCGCGCTCACCCGCCCCTCCAGCAGCTCGCTCAGCACCGCCCGGCGGGCCGGGCCGGGGACGGCCGAGTCGGTCAGCGCGGCGCGGAGCTCGGCGTTGCGCGCGAACAGGTGCTCGACGGCCACCAGGTCCGCCGAGAGGGTGCGGCGCGCCTCGTCGTCCAGCGTGTCGACGACGGCGGCCGTGTAGCCCTGGACCGAAGGGTTCACAGGTCGCCGTCGGCCGTGGCGGCCGCGGTGGCCGGCGGCGAGCCGGCGTCAGTGGCGAGGGCGCGGACGGCCTCGTCGATCAGGTCGCTGTGGGCCGACGCGTCGACCTCCCGCTCGATGATCCGCTCCACCACCTCGACCACCATCTGCCCGAGCCGCTGGGCGGCCTCCTCCAGGGCGCGCTGGCGGGCCAGGCGTACCTCGGCCTCGGCGCTCGCCACCCGCTCGTCGTACTCCCGCTGGCCCCTCGCCCTGGCCTCCTCGGCCAGCCGGTCGGCGGTGTGCTTCGCCTGCTCGACGATGGTGTGCGCCTGGGCCCGCGCCTGCTCCAGGGCGGCGCGGCGCTCCTGCACCTCCTCCTGTGCCGCCGTCTTGGCCTCGTCGGCGGCGGCGAGCTCGGCGGCGATCGCCTCCTGGCGCGCCGCCAGGGCGGAGTTGATGCGCGGCACCAGGTACTTGCCGACGAAGGCGAGCACGACGACGAACGCAATCAGCTCGACGATGAGCGTCCCGTTCGGGACGATGAAGATGCTCGATTCGATCACGGTCCGCTCCCGTGCGCCCCCGCCGTCTACTTCTTGTAGAGGACGAAGACGAAGAGCACGGTGAAGGCCAGGTTGATGAAGTACATGGCTTCCACCAGGCCGACGGTGAGGAACATGATGGTGAACAGCCGTCCCTGCGCCTCCGGCTGGCGTGCCACGCCGGCGATGGTCTGGCTGCCGGCGAGCCCGTCGCCGATGGCGGCGCCGATGGCACCGCCGCCCAGCGCCAGGCCGCCGCCGATCATGGCGCCGGCGATCTGCGTCGCGTACTGCGATGAAGCTGCCATTTCTTACCTTTCTCCTCCAGTAGAGAGCTGCTGCCGACTGGTCAATGGTCCGTGGCCATCGCCGATGTGAAGTACAGGATGGTCAAGAGGGCGAAGATGAACGCCTGGATGGGGCCGATCAGGAGCACGTCGAAGAGCTTCCAGATCACGGCGAAGATGAAGGTCCCCACGTCGCCGACCGGCACCGGCCCGAGCTTCCACGCGGCGAGGGCGGCGATCAACGCCAGCATGAGCGTGCCGGAGAACAGGTTGCCGAAGAGCCGGAGCGCCAGGGTGAAGGGCTTCGAGATCTCCTCGACGAAGTTGATGAAGAGGTTGACCGGCATGAGCAGCGGCGAGAACGGCTGCATGAGGTAGTGCCGCACGTAGCCCTTCAATCCCCGGCTGCGGACCGAGGCGATGTGGACCAGGACGATCACGAAGATCGCCATCGCCGCCGGCAGGTTGACGTCGGCGGTGGGCGGCCCCAGGGCCTCGACCTTGCTGCCGATACCGAAGATCTCCAGCGCGTTCGCCACCAGGATGAAGACGAAGAGCGCCAGCGCCAGGGGGATGACCGACTGTCCCCGGGGGCCGATCGATCCCTCCACCTGCCGGGTCACGGCGTCCACGCCCATCTCCCAGACGAGCTGCATCTTGCTGGGCACCCTGTTCGCCGGCTTGCGCGCCACGAGGAAGCCGAGCACGAGCACCACCACGAGGGCCACCCCGGTGCCCCAGATCGTGTCCAGGTTGAAGGTGAGCCCGGCCACCTTGGTGGTGAGGTGTGTCCCAACCGAGATGTCCACCGCCAGCATCGGTCCGAACGGCATCGTCAGGCCGCCCCCCGTCCGTCCTCGTGGTCGTGCGCGTCGAGGGACGGGCCCTCGGCCGGCGTGTGCACGTCGGCGTCACCGAAGTCCAGGCCCCGCCCCGACATGGCGCCCAGCAGCAGCGCCGCGCCACCACCACCACCGCCGCCAGCTGCCTTGAGCATGGAGCGGGTGACGTTGGCGAGGAGGACGAACTGGAAGACCGCCATGCCCCCGACGATGCCGAACCCGAGCGGCGTGACGAACCACACCAGCACCAGCGCGATCACCGTCATGACCATGAGCCGGCTCAGCGTGTTCATGGCCAGGGGCCGGCGCTTGTTGGTCTGGGCGCGCTTGCCCACCTTCACGACCGAGCGGACGATCAGGCGGAAGTTGCCCATGCCCATGGCGATGCCGATGCAGAGACCGAGGGCGGCCCAGGGCTGGTCGAAGAACAGCAGCGCCGCCAGGCCGACCACGCCCACGACGAGCGAGGCGACCATGGTGCGACGCGCCACTGCGGCCACGTCGGGCAGGTTGGACTGTTCGAACACGTGCTTTCTCTTTCTCAGGCCCGGTCCCGCGCCGTCGGCCCGGCCACGGGCACCCGGACGGGCCCCTCGCCGGCGGCAGTGTAGGGCGCTCGCCTTAGAGGTACCTGCGAAACTGGTTGACCGCCAGCAGGACGGCAGACACTACACCGAAGATCAACCCGCCGATCGTGATCCACGGCAGCGTGTTGAAGGCGTCGTCCAGGGCGTACCCGATGCCCCCGCCCAGCACGATGGCCACGGCGCAGGCCGTCCCCACCCAGAACAGGTCGCCCAAGCTGGGAATGCGGCTGCCCGACGGCCTCCCACCGTCCGCTCCGGGCACGGGAGGCTCCTCCGCCATCGCGTCGTCCGGCCGCGCTAGGCCGAGTCGAGGTGCGTTGCACCAACCCGACAACCCGCGTTCACTCGGCCGTGCGGTCGTCCGCGGGCCGGCGCCGGCAACCCGTCCCGCGGCCGACGGCCAGGTGGGATGTTGACACGGAGGCCATCATCGCGCCTGGTCCCGCCCGTCGGCAAAACGATCGCTGGGCCGGCGGGCCCGGGTCCCGGGCTCGGCCGGCGGGCCGGGCCCGCGCCTGGGCTCGCGACCCGGGGCCCGGACGACCACACCGCTCGTGTCCCGGTGCGCGAGCGGCTGCCGCCCGGTACGCGGCAGCGCGGGATGACCTGGCCGCTCCGCCCGGTCAGTGCGCGCTCGAGGGTCTCGGCTCTGGGCGTCGGCACTGCGGCGTGCCTCGCTTGCGACCGGCGCCGACGTGGGGTCGCCGGGAGGGGCGGCCCGGGAGCCCGGGTCGCCCGACGGGGAGCCCGGGTCATGCGGCGGGGCGGACTGGTGCGACCCGGTGCCCGACCGGCGGGCGGCGAGGGCGTCGGCCACCGGGACCACGTCCCCCTCCCGGTGGCGCAGTGAGGGGTGGAACCAGGTGTAGAGGGCGACCGCCAGGAGCGCCACCCCGAGGGGGATGAAGGCGTTCACCTTCTGCACGAACAGCGGGAACAGGATGAACCCCGAGAGGATGGCCGTCCAGGCCCACAGGATCACCACGCTGCGCCGGTGGCCGTGGCCCAGGCGCAGCAGCCGGTGGTGGATGTGGTCCTTGTCGGGCGTGTCGAAGCCGCTGCCCCGGGCGGTGCGCCGGATGAAGGCGAAGGCCATGTCCACCAGTGGGACGCCGAGGATGAAGAAGGGGATGAGCAGCGGGGCGAAGAAGAAGTAGGTGACGCCGGTGGTCGGCTCGGAGGGCGGGATGCGGCCGCCGATCACCATGGTGGAAGCCGACATCAAGAGCCCGAGCAGCAAGGCCCCGGCATCCCCCATGAACATCTTGGCCGGATGGAAATTGAACGGGAGGAAGCCGAGACAGATCCCGCAGGCGATCACGGCGATCAACGGCCCGATGTTTGTGCTCGACAGCACGCCGATCTCCGTCAGTCGGAGGCCGTAGACGGCGAGGGCGCCGCCCCCGATGGCGACCACCCCGGCGGCGAGGCCGTCGAGCCCGTCGATCAGGTTGACGGCGTTGGTGAGCGCGATCACCCACAGGGCCATGATGAGCGGGGTGATGCTCGGCGTCAGCGAGACGAACCCCCCGTGGCCGGCGTTGACCAGGGGGATCTTGAACCAGTAGAGGGTGACGCCCAGGAAGTAGAGGATCGACGCGGCGAGCACCTCGCCGGCGACCTTGGCCGGGGCCGACATCTCCCGTGCGTCGTCGAGCAGTCCGACGGCAAAGATGGCGCCGGCCGCCAGCACGATCCCGAGGGGCTCCGACGAGCCTGTGAACAGGGGGTGCAGGGGGTGCAGGGCCGACGCCACCATCATGGCCACGAGGAACCCGAGGAACATCGCCGGGCCGCCCCCATAGGGGGTGGTGGCGGTGTGGATCTTGCGCTCCCCCGGAAGGGCGACGTAGCCGACCTTGCGGCTGAGCCAGGCCGCCGGCCCGCAGGCGGCGGCGGTGACCCCGGCGGCCACCGCCAGGACGACGGCGTACCAGCCGATCTCAGGCATCGTGCGGCCGGCCTAGCCGGCGCCCGCCGACCCCTGCGACCCGAGCCCGGCGTAGGGCGGGAAGGCGGCGCACAACGCCCCCACCTCGGACCGGACCGCGCCGAGCACCGCCTCGTCGGCACGGCCCGTCAGGGCCCGGCCGATCAGGGCGGCGACCTGCGCCATCTCGTCGGGGCCCATGCCGGCGGTCGTCTCGGCCGCCGACCCGAGCCGCAGGCCGGACGTGACGAACGGGGAGCGCGGGTCGTCCGGGATGGTGTTGCGGTTGCAGGTGATCCCGGCCTGGTCCAGTGCCTCCTGCGCCTCCTTGCCGGTGAGGTCGGGGTCGAAGGGGCGCAGGTCGACGAGGAGCATGTGGTTGTCGGTCCCCCCCGAGACGACGCGGAACCCCTCCGCCGCCAGCGCGGCCGCCAGCGCCCGGGCGTTCGCCACCACTGCCGCCGCGTACCGCCCGAACTCGGGCGCCGCCGCCTCGCCGAAGGCCACCGCCTTGGCCGCGATCACGTGCTCCAGCGGCCCCCCCTGGAGGCCGGGGAACACGGCGCTGTCGATCGCCTTGGCCAGGTCGCCCCGGCACAGGATGGCCCCGCCCCGGGGGCCGCGCAGCGTCTTGTGCGTGGTCAGGGTCACGACGTCGGCCACGCCCACCGGTGAGGGATGGGCGCCGCCGGCGATGAGCCCGGCCGGATGGGCGGCGTCAAACATGAACAGCGCACCCACCGCGTCGGCGATCTCGCGGAACGGCGCAGGGTCGATCACCCGGCTGTAGGCGGTGGACCCGGCCACGATCAGCTTCGGCTGCTCCCGCTTGGCCAGGTCGGCCACCTGGTCGAAGTCGATGACCTCGCCCGTGCCCTCGGCGGTGGCGGGCGTCACGCCGTAGGCCACGAACCGCCAGATCTTGGAGGTGATCGACGCCGGGGAGCCGTGGGTGAGGTGGCCCCCGTGGTCGAGCCGCATGGCCAGGACGGTGTCGCCCGGCTGGAGGAGCGCCTGGTAGACGGCGAGGTTGGCATTGGCGCCGGCGTGCGGCTGGACGTTGGCGTGCTCGGCCCCGAACAGGGCGGTGGCCCGCGACCGGGCGAGGTCCTCCACCTCGTCGATGACCCGGTTGCCGCCGTAGTACCGGCGGTGGGGGTAGCCCTCGGCGTACTTGTTGGTCAGCACCGACCCGGTGGCCGCCAGCACGGCCGGCGAGGTGAAGTTCTCCGACGCGATGAGCTGGAGCGTCGTCGACTGCCGCTCGACCTCCTCGGCGAGGAGGGCGGACACCTCGGGGTCGGCCGCCAGCCAGGCCGCGAAGGGGGTCGCCGGGACGGTCACCGCCGGGCACCCCGGCGGCGGGACGGGCAGGCGGCGAGAGAGCCCGCGCGACGTGGCATGGCCCCCACTGTACCGGCGCCGGTGGGCCGGCAACGGGTGGCACCGTAAGGCCCGCCGGCGACAGCCGTTCCCGATCGGGTGCGGGCTCCACCGCACCGTTGACCGATCCGGCCGGGTCGAGGAACGGCGGCCCGGACGGGGAAGGGGGAACCCGAGCATGAGACCACACGCTCCCCTGGCGGCGGTGCTCGCCGTGGCGGCGGGGCCGGTGCTGGCCGCCGGCCTGGCCGGCCCGGGTGAGGCCGCGGCGGCCACCTCGGGATGGGCCGCCACCGCCACGCAGGCCGTACCGGTCCCGGCCGGGGCGGCGGCCCTCGGCCCGCTGGCCGGATCCGCGCCGGTCTCCGTGACCCTGGGCCTCGCCCTCCGGAACCGCTCCGCCTTGGACGGCTTCATCGCCGGGGCCGCCACACCCTCGTCACCGGACTACGGCGCCTTCTACACACCTGCGTCGTTCACCGCCGCCTTCGGGCCGACGGCGGCGTCGGTCGACGCGGTCACGAGCTACCTCCAACGCCAGGGCTTCACCGGCGTGACCGTGTCGCCCAACGATCTCCTGGTCGACGCCACGGGGACCGCCGCCCAGGTCGAACGGGCCTTCGACACGTCGCTGACCGGGTACGCCCTGGGCGGCGCCGACGTCTACGCCAACACCACGGCGGCCATGGTGCCCGCCAGCCTGTCGGGGATCGTGGTCGGGGTGCTCGGGCTGAACGACGTGTTCAAGGCCGAGCCGGCGCCGCTGTCCCGGGGCACGCAGTCGACGACGGTGCCGAACGTGGTGGCCGAGTACACGCCGCAAGGGTTCCAGAAGGCATACGACGCCACCGGGGTGGCGACCGGGTCGAAGACGGCCGTCGCCACCGTGGCGGCCGGCGCCCTGACAGCGCCCATCGCCAACCTCCGGGTCGAGGAGCAGGCCAACGGCCTGCCGCAGGTTCCGGTGACCGTGGAGCGCTCGGGCATCCCCGGCGCCGCCACAAAGACAGCCAACATCGAGTGGGAGCTCGACAGCCAGTACGCCACCGGCATGGCGCAGGACGTGTCGCACTTCTACTACTACGACGCCACCTCGCTGGCCGACTCGACACTGGCCCGGACCTTCGACCTCTTCGCCACCCAGGACACGGCCAAGGCCCTCAGCGCCTCCCTGGGCGAGTGCGAGGTGGAGGCGTACCTGGACGGCTCGATGCTCGTCGACGACGAGGTGTTCGCCGAGGCCGCGGCCCAGGGCCAGACCGTGTTCGCCAGCTCCGGCGACACCGGGGCGGGCTGCGCCCTGGCCGGGACCAACGGCGTGCCCGACTCCGGCCCGCCGATGACCAACTACCCCGCGTCCTCGCCCTACGTGGTGGGCGTCGGGGGCACCACCCTCACCACCAAGGCCACAGGGAGCTACGACTTCGAGACGGCGTGGACCGCCGGCGGCGGCGGCATCAGCCAGTTCGAGTACCGCCCGTCCTGGCAGGCGCAGGTGCTGCCCGTCACCGCCGGTACCACCGGCGACCGGAGCGTGCCCGACATCGCCATGGACGCCAACCCGACAACCGGCGCCGAGGTGTACACCACAACAGGCCCGATCGGCGTGGGCGGCACCAGCCTGTCCGCCCCGCTGGCGCTGGGCGCCTGGGCACGGGTCGAGTCGAGCTACCAGGACCGCCTCGGGTTCGCCGCTCCCGCGCTCTACGCGGTGTACCTGCACGGGACATGCAACGCCTCGACGGCGGCACTGGAGCAGGTCTGCACCACCCCGGCCTTCCACGCTCCGCTGGCCGGCGACAACGGCCTCTACCCCGAGACCCCCGGTTACAACGAGGACACCGGGCTCGGCACCTTGGACACCGCGGCGCTCGTCACCGCGGTCAAGCCCCTCGTCCCGCCGGCGATGCACAGGAGGTGACAACGCCGGTCGCGTGACGACCGACCCGGGGCGGGTGGCGACCCCATACGGCGGCGAACCGCCGCCGACCCTCCCCCCGCACCCCGCCCATGGGCCACGTCGGCAGCGGGCGGCCAGGACGGCCGCCCGCTGCCGCGCGTGTCACCGGAGCGAGGCCTCCACCCACGACCACTCGACGGCCCCGGCGCGCAGGCACCGGGGCGGGCTGACGGTGCAGTCGACCACGGTCGAGGGTGCCCCCTCGCAGCGCCCCCCGTCGACGACCAGGGCGACGTCGTCGGAGCCGAACGCCGCCGTCACCTCCTCGGCGGTGGTGCACGGCGGCTCGGCATGGCGGTTGGCGCTGGTGAGGGCGATCGGCCCCGCCATGCGGCAGAGCGCACGCACGAACCGGTGGTCCGGCTCCCGCAGGCCCACGGTCACGCCGTCACCGCCGAGCTGGCGGCCCAGCCCGGGGTCCACCGGGACGACCACGGTGAGGGCGCCGGGCCAGAAGCGCGCCGCCAGCTGCGAGGCCGACCTGGGCCACTGCGCCGCCACCTGCCGGGCCTGGCGCCAGCGGCCGACCACCACCGGCAGCGCCAATCCGGCCGGCCGGCCCTTGGCCCGGAACAGCGCCGCCATCCCCTCGGGCCGCTCGATGCTGGCGCCGAGGCCGTAGACCGTGTCGGTGGGGAGGGCCACGACCTTCCCCGCCTCGAGCGCCGCCCTGGCGGCGTCCAGGGCCGCCGGGTCGTCGGCGGCCACCACCTCGGGCGGGCTCACCGCCGGCCCACGACGGCCCGGTCGCGCCCGGCGAGGTCGGCGGCCACCCGGACGTCCCGGTAGCCCACGTCGACGGCGAGGTCGGCGGCCGCCCCGGCCTGCGCCGGGGCCAGCTCGACCACAGCGGCGCCCCCCGGAACCAGCCACGAGCGGGCGCCGGCGAGCACCGCCTCCACCGCCGCCAGGCCCGGCGTGCCGTCGCTGCCCGCCCCCGCCACAAGGGCGGCGCGGGGCTCCTGGCGCACCTCGGGGTCGAGCTGGGCCCACTCGGCATCGCTCACGTACGGAGGGTTGGCCACCACCACGTGGACCCGGCCGGCGAGGTCCCCCGGTAGCGGCTCGAACCACGATCCCCGACAGAGCCTGACCCGGTCCGCCACGCCGGGATGCGCCGCGGCGACACGGTCGCGGTTGGCCCCGGCGAGGGCGAGCGCACCGGGGTCGGCGTCGACCGCCCACACCTCGGCTCCCAGCTCGACGGCGAGCGAGAGGGCGATGGCGCCGGTGCCGGTGCCGAGGTCGACCGCGATCGGGCGGTCGCAGCCCGCGGCGGCACGGCGCGCCTCGGCCAGGGCGACCTCGGTCACCTGCTCGGTCTCGGGCCGCGGGATCAGGGCGCGGCGGTCCACCGCCAGCTCCAGGGTCCGGAACGCCCAGGTCCCGAGCACGTACTGGAGGGGCTCCCCGGCGCAGCGGCGAGCAGCCAGGGCCGAGAGGCGTCCGGCGTCGTCGTCGCTCACGGGCGCGGTCGGGGCGCCGCCACGTCCGAGCACCTCCTCCACCATCCACCGGGCCTCCCGGGCCGACCCGATCCGGTCGGCCAGCGCCGCCTGGAGGGCGCCGCGGGTGGTCATCCCTCGTCGCCCGCCAGCTGGCGGGCGCGCTTGTCGGCCATGAGGGCGTCGGTCAGCTCGTCGAGGTCGCCGGCCAGCACCTGGTCGAGCTTGTGGAGCGTGAGGTTGAGGCGGTGGTCGGTGACCCGGTTCTCCCGGAAGTTGTAGGTGCGGATCTTCTCCGACCGGCCCCCGCCGCCGACCTGGCTGCGCCGTTGCTCGGCCAGCTCGTGGGCCCGCTTGTCCTGCTCGGCCTTGAGCAGCCGGGCCCGGAGGACCGTCATGGCCTTGGCGCGGTTCTGGATCTGGCTCTTCTCGTCCTGCATCGCCACCACGATGCCGGTCGGCAGGTGGGTGATGCGCACGGCGGAGTCGGTGGTGTTGACGGACTGACCGCCCGGACCAGTGGACCGGTAGACGTCGATCTTGAGGTCGCCCGGGTCGATCGTCACGTCGACCTCGTCGGCCTCGGGAAGCACCATGACCGTGGCCGACGAGGTGTGCACCCGGCCCTTGGACTCGGTGACGGGCACCCGCTGGACCCGGTGGGGGCCTGCCTCGTGCTCCAGGCGGGACCAGGCGTCGGCGCCCTTCACCACGAACACGACCTCGTTCAGCCCGTCGCGCTCCGACGCGCTCTCCGTGAGCACGTCGACCTTCCACCCCCGCCGGGCGGCGTAGCGGGCGTACATGTCGTAGAGGTCCCGGGCGAAGAGGTTGGCCTCCTCGCCGCCCTCGGCCCCGCGGATCTCGACGATGACGTTGCGGCCGTCGTTGGGGTCCCGGGGCAGCAGCAGCAGGTTCAACTGGATGCCGAGCTCCTCGATCGCCGCCTCGGCGGCCTCCAGCTCGGCGTGCACCGTCTCCCGGTCCTCGCCCGTGGCCCCCTCCAGCATCTGGCGGGCGGTGTCGAGATCGCCACGGGCCGCCCGCAGGCGGCGCCAGGTGTCCACGACCTCGCCCAGCTCCTTGTGCCGGCGCGACAGGTCGCGCAGGCGCCCCGGGTTGGACGCGGTGGCGGGGTCGGCCAGGCCGTGCTCCACCTCCTCCAGCTCCTGCTCGAGCGCCCGGAGGCGCGCGTCGAGTGTCGGGCTGGGCGATGCGGGGGTAGCGGCCACGGTCCGTTCTGGTAGGCGCCGGGTCGGCGCCTGGGCGTCAGCTCTTGGTCGTGCCGGCGGGGCGCTTGGCGGTGCCGCGACGGCCGTACCGGCGCTGGAACCGCTCCACGCGGCCACCGGAGTCCACCAGCTTCTGCTTGCCGGTGAAGAAGGGGTGGCACTCGTTGCACAGCTCGACGTGCAGGTCGCTCTTGGTGGAACGCGTCGTGAAGGTGTTGCCGCACGAGCAGTGCACGGTCGCCTCGACGTAGGTGGGATGGATGTCGGCCTTCATGTGGTCTCTCCTCGCGATCCGGTCAGTTGCCCGGGGTCGGGCCCTTGGCGATCTCGGCCAGGAACTCGTCGTTGCTCTTGGTGGTGCGCAGCTTGTCCATGAGGAGCTCGAGGCCGGCGGCGGCGTTGCCCTCGTTGGCCAAGGCGTTCAGCACCCGGCGCAGCTTCCAGACCTGCTGCAGCTGGCCGCGGTCGAACAGCAGCTCCTCGTGGCGGGTGGAGCTGGCGTTCACGTCGATCGACGGGTACAGCCGGCGCTCGGCCAGGCGCCGGTCGAGCCGCAGCTCCATGTTGCCGGTGCCCTTGAACTCCTCGAAGATCACCTCGTCCATCTTCGAGCCCGTCTCCACCAGGGCGGTGGCCAGGATGGTGAGCGAGCCCCCCTCCTCGATGTTGCGGGCGGCGCCGAAGAACTTCTTCGGCGGGTAGAGGGCGCCGGAGTCCACGCCACCGGACATGATGCGCCCGGTGGCCGGCTGGGCCAGGTTGTAGGCACGGGCGAGCCGCGTGATGCCGTCGAGGATGATCACCACGTCACGGCCCTGCTCCACCAGCCGCTTGGCCCGCTCGATGGCCAGCTCGGACACCGCGGTGTGCTCGTCGGAGGGGCGGTCGAACGTGGAGGCCACCACCTCGCCGTTCACCGACCGGCGCATGTCGGTGACCTCCTCGGGACGCTCGTCCACCAGGAGCACCATCAGGTGCACCTCCGGGTTGTTGGCCTCGATGGAGTGGGCGATCTGCTTCATGACGGTGGTCTTCCCGGCCTTGGGCGGGGACACGATCAGGCCTCGCTGGCCCTTGCCGATCGGGGACAACAGGTCCACGATGCGGGCCGTCACGTTCTCCTTGGCGCCGGGCATCTCCAGCGCCAGCTTGGAGTCGGGGAAGAGCGGCGTGAGGTCCTCGAACCGGGGCCGCAGCCGCGCCGCCTCGGGGTCGAGCCCCGAGACCTTGTCGATGCGCAGCAGCGCCGGGTACTTCTCGTTGTTCGACGCCGGCCGGCAGGCACCCTCGATGTAGTCGCCCTTGCGCAGGGCGAACCGCCGCGCCTGGCTGATCGAGACGTAGACGTCCTTCGACGAGGGCAGGTACCCGTCGCACCGAAGGAAGCCGTAGCCCTCGTCGCGCAGGTCGAGCAGACCCCGGACCTCCACCAGCTCGCCCTGGTACGGGCCCTCCGAGGTGCCCTGCAGGTCGCGCTCGCCTCCCGCCGTCCCGCGGTCGCGGCCGCGGCGCCGCCGACCCCGGCGGTTCCCCGGCTCGGCGTTGCTGGCGGCCTGGTGGCGACTCTGCTGGGTGTGGGCCGGGGCCTGAGCCTGGGCCTGGCGGGAGCCGTTGCGAGACGCCACCGTGTTGGTGGTGTCCGCGGTCGCCGTCGCGCCGGAGGCGGAGCCGTTGGACTCGGCGCCGCTCGGGGCCGATCCGTTGTCCGCGCCCTCGCCCGTTCCGGCCTCGGCCGAGCGGGCGGTCGTGCCGGTGGCCGCCGCGCCGTCGGTGGCCGCCGCGCCGTCGGTGGTGGCCGCCGGGGCGGCACCGTTGGCGGCCTTGGCCTTCACGGAGCCGTTGGTCGCCGCATGGTCCCCGTTGCCGTTGGCGGTGGCCGCGGCGCGGGCCCCGGCCTTTCGCTCGGGGGCGGGCTCCGCCGACGCGACCACGCCGGTCGCCTGGAGGATGCGGTCGATGAGGTCGGACTTCTTCGTCCGCGACGTCGCCTTGAGCGACATCGCCTGGGCGATCGCCTGGAGCTCCTCCCGCTCCTTGCCTTCGAGCACTGACCGTTCGAGCTGCTGTTCCGCAGTCATCGGTCTCCTATCTACACGGGTCGCTGCAGCGGTGGGGTCCCCAGGCGCTGCGCGAGAACGAAACGCGGTCGAAGGACGAGCGTCGCAGGCCTGCTCCCGCGTACCACCGGTGGCGAAATCCGTTCAGGACCAGTTCGGGCCGGACGGCCGTTGCGCCGTTGCCCGGTGGGATGCAGACATCCTAGCGGTTGTCCCTCGTGGCGGCAAACATACCCCGCACCGACCCCCGGATCACCGACCACTGGCAGGAAGCCCTGCGAGCCGCCGGCGGGCCACTGCCGCCGTTCCTTCCAACACCCCGGGATGCGGTTGCATTCCCGCCGGTCAGAGGTCCAGCGCGGCCACCACGGCGTCCAGGTCGGCCTCGACCACCGCGGGCACCGAGATCTGGCTGATGGCGAGGTCGGGGTCCTTCAGGCCGTGACCGGTGAGGACGCAGACGACCGTGGAGCCGGGCGGCACGCCGGCCCGCAGCAGCCCCGCCACCGAGGCGGCCGACGCCGCCTCGCAGAAGACCGACTCCTCTTCGGCCAGGAACCGGTAGGCGGCCAGGATCTCCTCGTCGGTGACGGCGTCGATCGCCCCGTTCGACTCGCTCGCCGCCGCCAGCGCCGGGTACCAGCTGGCCGGGTTGCCGATCCGGATGGCCGTGGCGATCGTCTCGGGCCGCTCGATGGGACGGCCGGCGACGATGGGCGCGGCGCCCGCCGCCTGGAACCCGAGCATCCGGGGAAGCGTCCCGCACCGGCCCGCGGCCTTGTACTCCAGGTAGCCGCGCCAGTAGGCGGTGATGTTGCCGGCATTGCCCACCGGGATGCAGTGGACGTCCGGCGCCCGCCCCAGCACGTCGACGATCTCGAAGGCTCCCGTCTTCTGCCCCTCGATCCGGTGGGCGTTGACCGAGTTGACCACGGTCACGGGCGCCCGCTGCGGCAGGGCCCGGACGATCTCGAGGGCCTGGTCGAAGTTGCCGCGCACCTGCAACACCCTGGCGCCGTGGACGAGCGCCTGGGCCAGCTTCCCCAGGGCGATGGCACCCTCGGGGATGAGCACGGCGCACGACAGCCCGGCCCGGGCGGCGTAGGCGGCGGCCGACGCCGAGGTGTTGCCGGTGGAGGCGCACACCACGGCCTTCGCCCCCTCGGCCACGGCCTTGGAGATGGCCATGGTCATCCCCCGGTCCTTGAAGGACCCCGTGGGGTTCGCCCCCTCGATCTTCAACCAGACCGACGCCCCCACCCGCTCGGAGAGCCGGGGTGCGGGCAGGAGCGGCGTGCCCCCCTCGAGCAGGGTGACCACCGGGCCGTCGCCGATGGGCAGGAAGTCCCGGTACTCCTCGATGACGCCCCGCCAACCGGGCCGGGTCACGGCGCCACCTTCACGGCGTCGTCGGGCGCCACCACCCGCAGGACCGTGCCCACCTGCTCGACCGTGTCGATGGTGCGGAGGTCGGCGAGGGTCGCCCGGACGTCGCCCTCGCGCGCCGTGTGCGTGAGGAAGACGAGGCGGGCCTCGTCGCCGAGGCCGTCCTGCTCCATGACGCGGATCGACACGCCGTGGGCGCCGAACGCCGCCGCCACCGAGGCCAGGACGCCCGAGCGGTCCTGCACGTCCAGGCTGATGTAGAAGGCGGAGCGGAGGTCCTCGGTCGGGCGCACGACGGTGGGCGCCCGGTGCGGGGCCGGGGCGTGGGCGCCGGACCGCAGGTTGCGGGAGGCGTCGATGAGGTCGCCGAGCACCGCGCTGGCCGTCGGCGCGCCCCCCGCCCCGCGCCCGTAGAGCATGAGCTCCCCCGCCGCCTCGCCCTCCACGAACACGGCGTTGAAGGGGCCGCGGACCGACGCCAGCGGGTGGTCGGCCGGCAGCATGGCCGGGTGGACGCGCACCGAGACGTCGGGACCGCCGTCGACGAGCTCGGCCACCGCCAGCAACTTGATCACGTAGCCGAGCCGGGCGGCGTACGCCACGTCGAGGGCCCGGACGCCGGTGATGCCCTCCCGCTCCACGGTGGTGCCGAGGACGTCGCTGCCGAAGGCCAGGCCGGCCAGGATGGCGGCCTTGGCGGCGGCGTCGTCGCCCGAGACGTCGGCGGTCGGGTCCCGCTCTGCCAACCCCAGGGCTTGGGCCTCCGCCAGCGCCTCGGCGTAGTCCATGCGGTCGTCGGTCATGCGGCTGAGGATGTAGTTCGTCGTGCCGTTGACGATCCCCATCACCCGCAGGATCTGCTCGCCGGCGAGCGACTCGCGCAACGGCCGGATGATCGGGATGGCGCCGGCCACGGCCGCCTCGTACAGGAGGTCCACGCCGTTGGCCGAGGCGACCTCCGCCAGCTCGGCACCGGCCTGGGCCATGAGCACCTTGTTCGCCGTCACCACCGGCTTCTGCGCCCGAAGGGCCAGCTCGACCAGGTCCCGGGCCGGGTCCAGGCCCCCCATCAGCTCCACCACCACGTCGACGTCCGGCCGCTCGATCAGCCCCTTGGCGTCCCCGGTGAAGAGCGCGGGGTCGAGCGCGGGCGGGCGGGGCCGGGCGGTGTCGCGCACCGCGATCGCCGACAGCTCGAAGCGGACGCCGGTGCGGGTCTCGATCTCGTTGGCCCGCCCGACCAGGAGGCCGGCCACCGCCGAGCCGACGTTGCCACAGCCGAGCAGCGCGACCCGGACCGGGGCCTCGGGTCGATCACGTGCTTCAGGGGATTCCACCGGCTCACGCTATCGCCTGGGGTTGCGGGCGATCGGCGCCCCGCGCCCCGACGACCGGACGGCATGCTGGTCTCGTGCCGGACGAGCCGCAGCCCCCCGCGCTCGTGCGGGACCCGGCGACCGCCATCTCCTACGGCGCGCTGGGCGCCTACGCCTTCTGGCTCTACGCCTTCGGCCCGGCGGTCGCGCTGCTCAGGACCGAGCTCGGGTTCTCCTACGCGGTGGTCGGGATCTACTCGGCCGCCTGGTCGGCGGGAGCGACGGCGGCCAGCGCCAGCTTCGCTGCGGTGGTGGGCCGCACCGGACGCTGGCGCCTGCTGTGGGGGTCCGCCGCCGCCACGACCGCCGGCGCCGTCCTCTTCATGGCGGTCCGCGACGTCGCCTGGACGCTGGTGGGAGCGGCCATGCTCGGGACGGCGGGGACGGCGATGCAGCTCACGATCCAGGCGGTGCTCTCCGACCGCCACGGGGAGCGCCGCGGCCAGGCGCTGGTGGAGGCCAACATCGGCGCCGGCGCCTGCGCCGTCCTGGCCCCGCTCGCGCTCGGGGGCCTGGCCGCCACCGCCGCCGGGTGGCGCACGGCGATGGTGGTGCCGGCGGTGATGCTCGCCGCCCTCTTCGGCGCCTCCCGCCGGGACCGGGGTTGGCGCGAGCGCGAGCGCGAGCGCGAGCACTGGCACCAGCGCCAGCGCCGCCGGCCCGAGACGGGCCGGGGCTTGCGGCGACGGCGCGCTGGCCGTCGCCTCCCGGCGGTCTGCTGGGTGCTGTGCTTCCTCGTCGGCGTGGGCATCGCCGTCGAGTTCTGCGTCGTCTACTTCGGAGCGGAGCTGCTCGCCGCCCGGACCGCGCTCTCCCCCGCGGCCGCCGCCACCGCCATGACCGCCTTCTACGCCGGCATGCTCGTCGGCCGCGTCGCCGGCGCCCGGATCGTGCGGGAACCTGGGCGGTCGGTGGCGACCCTGTGGGGGTCTGTGGCCCTCGCCGTGGGGGGGCTCGTGGTGGTGATGACGGCGCCGAACAGCGTGACCGGGGTCGCCGGCCTCTTCCTGGGCGGGTTGGGGGTGGCGAACCTCTTCCCGCTCTCGGTCGCGCTCGCCCTCGGCGCCGCCGGCCGGGGCACCGACACCGCCAACGGGCTCTCGCAGGTGATCGGCGGGGTGCTGGTGGCGGTCGCCCCGTTCCTGCTCGGCGCGCTGGCCGACACCGTGGGGCTGACCGGAGCCTTCGCCATCGCCCCGGCGTTGGCGCTGGCGTGCGGCGCGCTCCTCCTGGCGAGCACGCTCGTCGGCCGGCAGACCAGTGCCAGGCGCACGGGCGGCCGGCCGCCCTACGGCACCCAGACGGAATGATCGTGCGCGAAGACGACGCGAGCCGGGTCGAAACGTTGGAGGCGCTCGATCCACTGCGGTGGCGCCGGCGCGCCGGGATGCGTCCGGTGGCGCGCCGCCCGGTGCGCGAGCACGTCGGCCGCGTACCGGCTCGCCGAGTCGTGGCTCTGCCCGGCAACCACCACCGTCCCGTCCCGCCGCCGGACCACGACCGACTGGTGCCCCGCGGTGTGACCGGGCGTCGGCACCACCGTCAGGCCGGGAAGGATCTCGACCTCGCCGTCGAGCACCTCGTAGCGGAGGCCGGGAGCCTCCACCAGCTCGGGCAGCGTGTAGTCGGGCGCCGACCGCGCCGTCTCGAGCTCGGTCCGCTGGGTGAAGACGGGCCTGCCGGCGAACGCCGGGTTGCCGCCGCAATGGTCGAAGTGGAGGTGGCAGTTCACCACCTGCGTCACCTCGTCCACGCTCGCCCCGGCCGTCCGCAGCGCACGATCGAGCGGGACGCGCCACGGCCGGTAGTGGTCGTCCACGTCCGGGTGCGACCCCATGCCGGTGTCCACGAGGAGCAGGCCGCCCGGGTGCCGGACGGCGTACCCGAGGCACGGCTCGAACTGCGCCGTCCCCGTCGTCGTCTCCTCGGCGGGCCGAAGGAAGTAGCCGAAGTCGACGCGGCGCACCTCGAGCTCGCCCATGGACCCAGCCTGGCCCGGGCGTGCCGGCGGGACAAGGGGCCCCGGTCGTGCCGGCGGCCGAGGCTCCGGAGGCGGTCTGCGAGGATGGGCCGATGGCCGGCCCTCTCGAGCGCCCCGACCTGCCCGAGGTGCAGCGGCCGGAGCCGAGGCGGCCGTCCGGAGGCCGTGCGCGGCTCGACCTGACGCCACTGCGGACGTCGCGCGACCTGCGCCTGCTCTTCGTCGGGGGAGGGATCTCGTTCGCGGGGAGCATGCTGACGTTCGTCGCCATCCCCTACCAGGCGTACCGGCTCACCCACTCGTCGCTCGTCGTCGGGCTCCTGAGCCTGGCCGAGATGGTGGCGCTCCTCCTCACCGGCCTCGTCGGCGGCGCGTTGGCCGACGCCTTCGACCGGCGACGACTCCTGCGGGTGACCGAGGCCGGCATGTTGGCCGGGTCCGCCGTCCTGATCGTGAACGTCGCGCTCGGCCATCCCCAGCTCTGGGTGCTCTTTGCCGTGTCCTTCCTCCTGGCCGCCCTGGACGGGGTGCAGACGCCGGCGCTCGACTCCCTGGTCCCCAGGCTCGTGCCGGACGACCAGCTGCCGGCCACCTCGGCGCTCATGTCCGTGCGGGTCCAGTTCGGCATGATCGCCGCGCCCGCCTCGAGCGGGGTCCTCATCTCGGTGGCCGGCCTCCGGACCGCGTACGGGATCGACGCCGCCACCTACGCCATCTCGCTCGGCGCCCTCTGGTTCCTGGGCGAGGCGCCGCCGCCCGCAGAAGGCTCCGAGGTCAGCATCCGCGCCGTGGTGGACGGGCTGCGCTACGCCTTCTCGCGCAAGGACCTGCTGGGGTCCTACCTGGTGGACATCAACGCCATGTTCTTCGGTTTCCCCAACGCCTTGTACCCCCAGCTCGCCGCCCGGCTCGGTGGGCCGTCGGTCCTCGGGCTCCTCTACGCCGCCCCGGCGGTCGGCTCCGCCGTCGTCACCGTCACGAGCGGGTGGACGGCGCGGGTGCGCCGGCGGGGCCGCATGATCACCACCGGCGCGGTGGCCTGGGGCCTCGGCATCGTGGCGCTCGGGTTCGCGTCGGCGGCATGGGCGGCGGCCCTCGCCCTCGCCGTCGCCGGCGGTGGTGACGCCTTGAGCGGGCTGGGTCGCACAACGATGTGGAACGAGTCCATCCCCGACGCGCTCCGGGGGAGGCTGGCCGGGGTGGAGCTCCTCAGCTACTCGTCCGGGCCGACGCTCGGCAACGTCGAGTCGGGGCTCGTCGAGAGCCTGGCCGGCCTGCGGACCGCCATCGTCTCCGGCGGCATCCTCTGCGTCGTGGGCAGCGCCCTGCTCTCGTTGGCGCTCCCTGCCTTCTGGGGCTACGACGCCGCCAAGGGGCAGCGGCTCCGGGAGGCGGGCGCGCCCGGGGCGGGGGGCGAAGCCGGCGGGTCTGGGGAGCGGGGCGCGACACGACCGCCCGACGCCGGGCGGTCGCCGGGCGAGGCGTGATGGCTCAGCGGGCGGCGAGGCGGCGGAGCGGTGGGACGGTCGCAGGTGGCTGGCGGCGAGGCGGGAGCGCCCGGAGGAGCTCGGCCGTGGCGGCAGCCACCGCCGCCACGGCCTGGTCGAACGCTGGCTCGGTCCGCCCCGATCGGCTGGTGACGCCGCTCACCTTCCGCACGTACTGCCGGGCCGCGGCTTCGATCTCCTCGGGCGTCGCTGCGGGCTCGAGCCCGCGCAGCGTGGTGATGTTCCGGCACATGCGACAGAGCCTATTGAGGGGACCGCGCGGAGGGCTGGCCCCGGGCAGCGCGTGCGCCGGGGTGCGCTCAGCCGGCCTCGGGGTCGAGCTCCGGCATGACGCAGAACTCGTTCCCCTCTGGATCGGCCAGCACCACCCAGGGGGTGTCGCGCTGACCGATGTCGGCTCGGCTCGCACCCAGCGACTCGAGCCGGACGACCTCGTCCGCCTGCGAGCGGTCGACCGGGGTGAGGTCGACGTGGACCCGGTTCTTGACGCTCTTGGCCTCGGGCACGGCGACGAGCGCGACCGCGGGGGCGTGCGCTCCAGCCCGCAAGCGCTCGTCGCCTGCGTCGGGGCCGGGAGGGCGGAGCGACACCCACCCGTCACCGCGGTTGGCTTCCTCGTACCCGAGCGCCTGCTTCCAGAACCCGGTCATGCGCACGAGGTCCCGGCAGTCGATGATCACGTCGGTCAACCTGCTCGCCATGGGGTCGCCCTCGGCTCGCTCGGTGTACGGGCACAGCACACCACCGGGCCCCGTGGTCGTCAACCGCCCGCCCGTGCCGGCGTAGGGTGCCGTGACGATGGCGCCTGAGCCCGATGGCCCCTGGGACCCCGGCGGCCTCGGGGGCCTCGGGGGCCTCGGTCGTCGGCCGGAGTCCTTCGACGGCGCCGCACTCGACTACGACGCCTTCCGGCCCCCCTACCCGCGCGAGGTCGTGGAGGTCGTGGTGTGCGCCAGCGCCCTCCACTGGCTCGCGCCGGGGGTGCGGCTCGCGAAGCCGGCCGAGGCGCTCCGCCCGGGAGGTCGACTCGTGATCGTCCATGTCCACCACGTCGGCGGCGGCACGCCCGGCTTGATCGAGGACACGCAGCCCATCTACGTGGCGTGGGGCCTGAGCGACGCTCCCTACGAGCCGCCCTCGGCATCGGAGCTGGCTCCCATGTACCCGGAGCTCGACCGGATGGCCGAGTACGGACCGGTCCAGCGTCACCGTCTGGAGATCCCGCTCGCCCTCACGACGGCGACCTACGTGGGCTGGCTCAGGACCGACTCACTCGTGCTCGGCCTCCACCCGGAGGAGCGGGAAGGATTCCTGCACGACATCGCCGTCTTGATCAACTCGAGGTACGACGGCAGGGTGTCACGCAACTTCGTCTACGAGGTGATCGCGGCTCGGCGGACCTGACGCCCGGGAGTAGCCTGGAGGTCGACGCCAACACCCATGGGCAACGACGAACCCCATCCGGACGCCGACGTCGTGCGACCACGGCGCCACGGCATCACGCATGTGCTCGTCGCGGTCCTGGTCCTGTGCCTGGCGGCGGCGAGCGTCCTGGCGTGGCGGCTCACCTCGGCGAGCACCACCCACCAGCGGGCCGGGGCGGCGCAGGCCGGCGGCCCGGCGAAGAACCCGTCCCGCCGGACGCCGGCAGGTGGGTCGACGGCTCCCGGGACCCAGGCTCCTCCGGCGACCCAGGCTCCTCCGGCGACCCAGACGCCCGTAACCCAGCCGGCGACGGTCTCGACGACCACGAGCCAAGGTCCGCTCCGGGTGGTCGAGATCGGGGACTCCCTCGGCGTCGACCTCGGCGACGCCATGGAGAACACGTGGCCGCCGTCGAGCGTGCAGCTGACGATGGCGGCACGCGGCGACACGGGGCTGACGAACAGCGCGTACTACGACTGGCCGGACGCGCTCGCCGGCCTTCTGGCCAGCACGCGCCCACAGGTCGTGATCGTCCTGCTCGGTGCGAACGACCTGCAGTCGATGGTGACAGGGTCGGCGGTGCTCTCCGACGGGACGCCGGCGTGGAACGCGGCCTACGCGGCCCGGGTCACAGCGATCATCTCCGAGTCCGTTCGGGCTGGTGCGCACGTGCTGTGGATCGGAGAGCCGGCGATGGAGAACACATTCCTCGACGCCGGCATGACCCGCATCGACGGGATCGCACAGGGAGTCGTCGCACGCCATCCTGGCGACGCGGCCTATCTGAGCGCCAACTCCGTGCTCGCCCCGAACGGGTCCTTCACGTTCGACGTCAGCGGGCCGACAGGCCAGCAGGTTCAGGTCCGGACGCCCGACGGCGTCCACCTCATGCCGGTCGGCGCCGACCTCCTCGCCGCCGCCGCGGCCGAGGTCCTCGCCACGACCTGGGACATGCACGTCACCGTCCCGTAGCCACCGGCACACGTCTGGTCCGGAAGGGCATCACGATGTCGGTGCGCCACCCGCCCGGATCGAGCTCCTGCGCCGGGTCGCTCAGGTACACCTCCCACGGGTCCCCCGTCGGCGCTCCCCCGCGACTGGCGATCCAGGCGGCCAAGGCGGCGTACGCCGACTCCATCTCCTCGTACGGCCCGACGTAGGCCAAGACGGCCACCGGTCCGCCGGGGAGCGTCGACGCCAGCACCCCATCGGCCGGCTCGACCGGTCCACCGGTCGGGAACCCGGCCTCCACGTCGAACCTGCCCGCCTCCAGGCGGTGGTACCGGGCGAAGGGCGGGCCGGCGGCGGCGACCCCCTGCCCGGCCAGCACGTTGCTCACCGCGCCGATGGCGCGACCCACGAAGCGTCCGATCTCGTCCACCGCCAGCGTCGAGCGAACCACTGCCGTCTCCTGCTCGGCCAGCTCCCGCGACTCGACCTCATAGGTCCTCATGGGGCGAGCATGCGGACCGGCGAGCCCCCGGCCACAGGGCACAACGTCACCATCGCCGGCCGCCCACGACCACGGTCACGGCGAACGGGCCGATGGTGGGCGCGCACCTGACCTCCCACAATACGAACCTTGCTCCAGTAGTCGAAGGATCGGCAATCAGCCTCGCCGGTCTGCACGCCAAGGTTCGCCGTGAGGGATACCGGCGGTGATCGCCTCAGGGCAGCTCCACGCGGTCACGGAGCCAGTCGGCGAACCATGGCTCTTCCACCTCATGGGCAGCCACAGCCAGCATCGCCTGCTCGGCCTCGTCGA
>JAJYVT010000050.1 GCA_021791845.1 Actinomycetes bacterium
TCGAAGCGGGGTTGGACATTCGAACGACCGAGCGCCATGGCCAATTCTCGCCCACCGGCCCGCAGATCGCGAATCGAGCGGCAACTACTTCGAATCGAGCGGCAACTACTTCAGTGGTCTCCTAGGCGCCCGGGGAGCACGGCCGGGTCGCGACCGCTCCTCTTCGAGCGCCCGGACGTCCCGGTGGTGGCGGAGCAGCTCCGCCTCCAGCTCGGCCCTGGCGCCCTCGAGCGCCGCCTCGAGCTCGGTGATCGTGGTGCGGTCGCGCGCCGCCCGGTCGTGCCCTGCGGCCAGCTCGGCCTGGAGCCGGCTTCGCTCCTCGTCGAAGCGCCGGCGTGCCTCCACCAGCTCCCGGGTGGCGTCGGCCGCCATCCGCTGCGCCTCGAGCACCTGGGCGGTCGCCTGTGCCCGGGCCTCTGCCAGCTGTGCCTGGAGCCCGGAGGGCGCGGCGACGGCCTCTTCCACGAGCAGCACGGCGGACCGGAGCGATTCCACCGCCCTGGTTGCCAGGTCGTCGGACCTGGCGTCGCCCTGACGGAGCCGCCGGCGGCGGGCCAGGGCACGGTGGGCGTCCGAGCAGTAGCGCTTGGGCCGCCCGCCCCCACTCTGGCGGGCGATCGGGACCTCGCACCCCTCCAGGGCGCAGGTGGCCCCCGCTGTGCGCCGGGCTCCCGCTTGATCGGCTGTCATGGCCACGATCGTATCGTACCGAACGGCGACCGATCGGCGATTCGAAAACGTCCGGTCGGCGGTCGGTTGCCTGGCGACGGCCCGCCACCGCTGATCCGCTGCCGTCGACGCGGCGGGCTCCCCCGGCGGTGGCGCCGAGCCCGGGCCGGGCGCGACAGGTACGGCGTCCGCACCGGGTATGACAGGGGGCGACGCCGGACGGGACCGGGCGACAACGTGAAGACCGGACCACCGTGAGCAGGGACTGGAGAGCATGAAGCCTGAGGACTACGTCGTCGACGTGATCGTGGAGATCCCCGCCGGCAGCCGCAACAAGTACGAGTACGACCACGACCGCCACGTCATCCGGCTCGACCGGCGGCTGGCGACCGCGATGGCCTATCCCGTGGACTACGGCTTCGTCCCCGACACCCTGGCGCTCGACGGCGACCCGTTGGACGCGCTGGTCATCCTGGACGACCCCACCTTCCCCGGGTGCCTGGTGCGGGTGCGCGTGGTCGGGGTGTTCCAGATGCAGGACGAGGCCGGACCGGACGCCAAGCTGGTGACGGTGCTCGAGCACGACCCGATGCGACCCGAGACCGTCGACGTCTCGGACCTGCCCCAGCAGCTCCTGGGCGAGATCGAGCACTTCTTCAGCGAGTACAAGGTCCTCGAGCCGGGGAAGCAGTCCGAGACCCTGGGGTTCGCCGGGCGTGATGCGGCCCTGGAGGAGCTGGCGGCATCGCGCCGGCGCTACGCCGAGCAACACGGGGCCTGACCAGGGCGGCGCCGTGCCGTGGCCTCGACCGCCGCCGGCGCCCGGACCAGGTGTGGCCCGACCCCGTGGCGGGAAGCGATAGCGTGACCGCCGCATGTCTCGTCGGATCGACATCGAGCTCACCAGCCGCACCGGGGACGGGGGCTTCACGTGGCGCGCCGCGGGCGCCAAACAGCCGCGCGGCGTCCTGCCTGCGACCCTGGTCCCCGAAGGAACGGGGGTGGGTGCCACCGTGCGGGCCGAGCTCGAGTCGGGCATCGAGGGGTTCGAGGTCGTGGCGGTGCTGAGCCGGTCGGACAAGGTGGACGAGCGGCCCGACAACCGGATCGAGGTCCTGGGCACGCCCCGGCGGGGACCCGACGTCTCGGTCAGCTACGCCGGCGGCGGTCGACGCCGCCGGACCGAGGGCGAAGGTGCCGAGCGTCGGCGCGAGCGCCCTGGGCGCCGCGAGGGTGCGCCCCGCCGGCCGTCGCCGCACCGCGGCGAAGGTGGGGGCCCCGAGCGCGCCGAGCGCCCGCCCCGTGAGGGCGAGGACCGGCGGGGACCGGCGCGCCGGCCGGGACCGGGACGTGCCCGCCCCGAGACCGCCGAGGAGCGCGGCCGGACGGCTGCCCGCCGTGAGCGCAAGGCGCCCGTCTCCACCGCGCACCGCAACGCCATGCTGGCGACGCTCGGCCCCCAGGAGCTGCCCGTCGCCGAGCAGCTGCTGCGCGGCGGCATCCCGGCGGTCCGCCAAGCCCTGGCCGAGCAGAAGGCCTCGCACGCGGCGACGGCCGCGCCGGGCAACGAGGAGGCGGTGCTGGCGATCGCCGAGCAACTGCTCCCCCGGGTCAACCTGGCGAGCTGGAAGGACCGCGCCGCGGCGGCCCAGGCCCTGGGCAAGGAGCTGCGGCTACGGGAGCTGCGGGCCGTGGTCACCGCGTCGCGCACCGTCACCCTGGACGACGAGGCCCGCGCCACGGCCAAGGCCTTGCGGGAGTCACTCGACCAGCGGGTGGAAGCGTTGCGCACCGACTGGCAGTCGCGGATGACCAAGGCGCTCGACGAGGGCCGGGTCGCCGACGCCGTCCGGGTGTCGGCGCGGCCACCCGAGCCGTCGACGCGCGTGCCGGCAGAGGTGGCGGTCCGCCTGGCGGACGCCGCCGGCGAGGCCATGACGGCCGAGAGCGACCCGCAGGCGTGGCTGGCCATCCTCGACGCCGTGGTCGAGTCACCCGTGCGCCGGACGGTCAAGCCGCGGGGGATCCCCGAGGTCCCCGAGGCCAAGGAGGCGGCCCGGCGTGCCGCCGGATCGGTGCCGGAGCTGGCAAAGCTGCTCGGGCTGCCCATCCCCCCTCCCCCGCCGCCGCGCCGGATGCCCGGCGGCGGCCGGCGGGTCATGGCAGCCGGCGGTGCAGGACCACCAGCCGGGCACTGAACCCGGCCGCCTCGAACCGCTGCTTGGTCTCCCGGTCCCCCGGTAGCGCCGGCGCGTCCACCGCGACGCAACCGAGACGGCCGAAGTCCGCCACCAGTGCGGCGGTGAGCGCGCTCCCCACCCCGACCCCCCGGGCGTCGGGCTCCACGTAGAGGCAGTCGACGACCCCGAGGCGCTCGGTGGCCAGGGTCCGGACATGGCCGGCGGCCACGCCCACGACGGCGTCGTCGAGCGTTCCTGCAAGCAGGACGTGTCCCGCACCGGTGGCCCACGACGCCAGCGCGGCGCCCGAACGGTCGCCGTCGGCGCCGACGGGCGGTCCGTCCGGGGCTCGGTCCGCCACGAGCGACGGACCACCCCGCCGGGTCGCCGCCGACCGGCTCGCCTCCGACAGCAGCCGGGCGCACACGGGCACGTCGCGGGGATCCGCCGGGCGCACCCCCTCCACGGTCGACCCCTGGCTCCCCGTCAGGTCGTGACCGGGGGCGGGGACGACGGCGGCGCCTCGCCCAGCAGCTGCTCGGCCCGGTGGAGGATGGTGCGCCGTCCCCGGTTGGCCAGCTCGTGGCGGACGACCGCCCGCAGCTCGCGGGGCTTGAGCCCGTCGAGTCGGCGCACGACCTGGGAGGCGGAGAGCGTGTCGTAGTCGGGGATGGCCCGGTCCACCGCGGTGTCGCGGGCCGGGGTCGCGCCGACGTCGGCGCCGGCCGCTCCCGGAGCGCCCGGGATGCCCGCATCCGTGCGAGGGGCGGGACCGGCGGGTCGGGGAGCCGACGGGCGCGTGGCCGACGGGCGCGTGGCCGACGGGCCCGTCGCCGGCCGGGCCGCAGCGCGGGGCGGCGGCGCTGCCGACGACCCGGGTTCCTGCCCCCGGCGCTCGCCCATCAGGTGCTCGAGTTGCCCGCGCATCCGGCGCACGCCCGTGTCCACGACGAAGCGACCGACGAGGTGGGCGTTGCGCAGCTCCTGGTCGATGCGCGCCCGTCCCTTGGCCGCCATCGCCGGCACATCCGACGCGGCGGTGAGCAGCGCGCCGGCGGGCGCGTACACGAAGACGTCCATCGCCAGATTGGCGGCGGACCGGAGCGCCGCACCGGGGTCGACGGCGTGCTCGGCGGCGGGACCGGCCTCGGGTCCGTCAGACGCAGTCACGGCAGAGCATGCGCGTCTTGTCGGCCAGCTGGCTCGGGTGCTTCACGAGGAAGCACGAACGACAGACGAATTCGTCCGGTTGCTTGGGAAGGACCCGCTCCCCCGCCTCGGTCCGGTCCTCGGCGTCGTTGGCCTCGTCGTCGTCGGGCTCGTCCTCCACCACGACGAGGCGCTCCTTCAGGATCACGTCGAGGCTCGCTTCGACGTCCTCCTCGTCCATCTCGTCGTCGTCGTCGTCCTCGGTCTCCTCGGCCGGACGCTCGGCCGTGTCGATCGACCCGCGCGCCTCGCCGTCCTCGCCGTCCTCGCCCTCGCCGTCGCCGTCGCCGTCGCCGTCGTCGTCTGTGTCGCTGACGTCGTCGTCCAAGTCGTCGTCGTCTGTGTCGACCGACAGCGCGTCATCCAGGTCGTCGAGGTCGTCGCCCAGGTCGCCGTCACCGTCTCCCTCGTCGTCGATGTCGAGGTCGTCGTCCATCTCGTCGAGGTCGTCGGGGATCGTCATGTCGTCCAGATCGTCTGGCATGGTCGCCTTTCGCTGCTGATGTGCCGCGGGAGCATAGACGTTCCCATCCCCGAAGCGAGCGACTGCCAACACCCCGAAATCGGGGCTCGCAGAGCGGCGTCAGGAGGGGTCGAACGGGGGTTGTCGACCCGGTCGCCAGAGGCCCGGCCAGCAGTCGCGCCGGCACGTGGCCGCGCTCGCGGGCACGGGGTGGTTGCGCCCTCGGCGGCGGGTGCGGCGGGTGCGGCGGGTGCGGCGGTGCCGGGGGTGTGACGGTGCCGGCGGCTGCGGCGGTGCCGACGGGTGCGAAACCCCGTGCCGGGGTTGCGAAGGCGGCGAGGCCCGGGGAGCTTTGGGGCCGTCTCCTGGGAGGGATGTGCGCCCTCCGAAGAGACGTTCTCTACTCGCCCCCCCGGGCCGTTCTCCGCCTCTGACCGCATCCCCCCCGCCGGGGGCCCTGGCTTGTGCGGCCGGGCCGTCCCCTTGGGGCGTCTGGGACTGCGTGCACCCTAGATGGGTTTTGACTGCGTCTCAAGAGGTTTCTCGGCCTCCTGACCAGGGAGGATGTCGATTCTCCCTGGTCAGCCCGCTGCGGGCTTCATCGTGGGGGGCCGGCCGCCGTGCTGGGCCGGCACGGCGTCGTCTCCGGGACCGCCGCGCCGCCCGTCGGCCGGCGGCGCCACCACGACCGCAGCCTGCTTCGGGTTCCCGTCGTCCCGGGCGCTCCGCCGCGACTCGGCCCGCCGCTCCGCCTCGAGGCGGCCGAGCTCGGCCGGCGCGTGGTCGACGTGGACCATGGCTCCGGCGATCGCCCGGTGGCCGGCGACCTCGCCGATGAGGCGGTGCATCTCCTGGGCCACGCGGCGGTACGAGGGGTGCCCCTGCGTGCTCGAGCGCAGCTCGATCAGGTGCATGGCCTCGCGGGCGTTCATCTGCATCACGTAGCGCAGGCGGTACGCGAGGGCGACGGCGTAGGGCGCCTGGACGGGGAACCTGGCAGCCAGGGCCTCGTGGAGGGCGGCCGACCGCTCCATCGCCTCGGCGAACGCCGGCGCCTCGCCCGCCTCGGCCACGAGGTCGGGCACGTCGTAGCCGAGGTGGGTGGTGAGCGGCTGCCATTCGATCGTGAGGATCCGGTGACGCTGGAGGTCGCGGAAGGCCCCGTAGTCGGTCACCAGCTCGAACCGGTAGTCCGTCCGCTCGAGGGCCCGCCCCGGCCGGTGCCGGCGGTTCTTGCGGTCGCCGACGTAGGCGGCCAGCAACCCGGCGCGGTCCGCCGGGGTGAGCCGCCGCACCCGGTCGAGGAGGTCGGCCTCGGACGCCTGCGTGAACGGGAGGCACGCCGCGGCGAGCACCTTGTCCTCGCCCTGGGGGTCGAAGTCGAGCAGGGCCACCTCGGGGGCCGTGGCGTCGGCGCCCGGGGGGACCGGGGCCACCCGGGGGCGGTCGAGCCCCAGCCGGCCGACCTCGGCGGCCGTCCCCTCCCGGGTGGCGGCGAGGTAGGCCGACCACTCGCCGCCGCGGTCGGGCAGGTCCACGCGCTGGAGGAAGGACGGGATCACCTTCCGCAGCTCGCCCAGCATCATGGCGCCGTACCCCCGGACCTCGGGCAGGGGGTGGGCGGCCATGCGCAGCAGGAGGGCCTCGTACGCCTGCCCGTCGCCGTACATGCCGACGTTGGACAGGGACGCCGCCGGCAGGAGGCCACGGACGGCGTCCAGCGCCCTGGCCTTGACGGCCTGGCGGTGCACGAAGTCCGAGTCTCCCGCCTGCCGGGGGTGGCGGGCGGTCAGCCAGGCCACCAGCCGCTGCAGCATGGCGCCGTAGGTGTCGAACATGCGGTCCATGTCGCCCACGTAGCGGGCCCCGAGCGGCGACTCGAGGATCTCGGGGGGCCGGTGGTAGCGGTAGTGCCCGCTCGGCATGCGCTGGTCGTAGGCGATGTAGCGGGTGGACTGCTCGAGGTAGGACATGAGCCGGCCCCGCTCGAGCACCTTGGTGAGGACGTTGGAGGCCTGCTCGCAGGCCAGGTGCACGCCGCCGAGCTGGGCCACCGAGTCGTCGCCGTACTCGAAGAACACCCGCTCGTAGAGCTGCTCGGCCCGCGCCAGCCCCACCGTGGCGTCGATGGTGGAGTCGCCGGAGACGTCGAGCTCGCCCACGAACTCGTCGAGGAAGAGGCGCCGGAGGCTCTTGGCCGAGCGGGAGTAGCGGGCGAACAGCGCTCCCTTGACCACCTCGGGCAGGTTGACCAGGGCGAACACCGGAAGGTCCAGGTTCGTGACGTACCGGCGCAGGATGGCGGCCTCGTCGGGCGTGAACTCCTCGGGGGCGTACAGGGCCATGGCCCGCTCAACTGTACGGCCCCTCCGGGGGGTGGTGGCGGACCTCGGCGGCGGGGAGCCGCACCTCCATCCGGGTCCCCCCTCGGGCCGAGGTGGGCGAGACCACGCGCACGCTCCCGCCCATCGCCGCCACCAGCTCGGCCACGATCGCCAGCCCGAGACCGGTGCCCGCCTGGCGCGGTGCGGGCCCGTGGCGGCCCTGGAAGAAGCGGTCGAACACCTGGGCCTGGTCCTCCGGGGCGATGCCGGGCCCGTCGTCGTCCACCGTCAGGACCACGTCGGGACCGGCGCGGCCGGCCCACACCTGCACGGTGCTCGAGGCGTACTTGTAGGCGTTCTCCACCAGGTTGCCGACCACCTGGCCGAGCCGGTCGGGGTCCACCACCGCCCGGGCGGCGCCGGCGCCGTCGTGGCCGGCGCCGTGGTCGCTGCCGGCGACGGGCACCCGGAGCGCCAGGCCGGCGTCCTCCAGCGAAAGGCGCATGCCCTCGGCCGACGTGCGCACCAGGTCGGCCACGTCCACCTCGGCGGGGTGGAGCGAGAACTGCCTGGCGTCCAAGCGGGCCAGCTCCAGCAGGTCGCCCACCAGCCGCTCGAGCCGTCGCGCCTCCGCCGAGACGATGCCGGCGGCGGCCCGAACGTCGTCGGCCGTGCCGTCGCCGATCGCCTCTGCGTACCCGAGGATCGAGGTGAGCGGGGTCCGCAGGTCGTGGGACACGGACAGGAGGAACTGGCGCTCACGCGCGCGGGACCGGGCGAGCGCCTCGGCCATCGAGTTGATCGACGAGGTGAGCGAGGCCAGCTCCGGGTACCGCCCGGCCTCCTCCGGCACCCGGGCGCCCAGGTCTCCCCGGGTGATCCGGCCGGTGGTCGCCACCGCCTCTTCGAGCGGGCGGCTGATCCTCCGGCTCACGAGGACGGCCACCACGAAGGCCACGGCGAGCGTGCCGATCGACACGAACAGCAGGTACGCGAGCCCGAGGCGCGACGGCGGCAGGTGCTGGACGAGCAGGACCACGAGGGTCCCACCGGCGGCGAGCGCGGGCACGTGGGCGCCGACCAGCCCGCGGACCGGCACCGCGGCGTACGACTGGTCGCCCGCCGTGCCCGACACCTGCCCCCCGCCGAGCAGCCGGCGAGGGCGGAGGTCGCCGGTGGTGAGCCCTGCCGGGAGGGCGCCGGCCACCTGGCCGCCGGGTCGCACCACGGCAAAGCGCAGGCCGTCGGTCTCCCGCAGCGCGGTGAGGACGCCGTGGCGCAACCGGGCCGACTTCAGGTCCACGATCAGGGGCACCTCGGCCGCCACCTCTCGCGCCTGGTGGAGCGTCACCGAGGCGGCGTCGACCCGCAGGCGGCGCCCGGCGAGCAGCTCCGTGCCCACGCCGGCGAGCAGCAGGGCGCCGGCGACGATGCCCACCATCACGACCACGAGGTGCCGGCGCACGGGTCAGCCCAACCGGTAGCCGACGCCCCACACGGTGGCGAGCTGGAGCGCATGGCCGAACTTCTTCCGGAGCTGCGCGACGTGGACGTCCACGGTCCGCTCGTCCCCCACCCATGTGGCGCCCCAGACCGAGTCGAGCAGCTGGCGGCGGCTGAGCACGAGCCCACGGTTGGCGGCCAGGTGCGCCAGCAGCGCGAACTCCCGTGCGGTGAGGGGCACCACCGCGCCCCGCATGCGGGCCTCGTGCCGGCTCCGGTCGACTTCGATCTCGCCGGCCTCGAGCCGGAGCAGGGCGTCTGCGGCGTGGTCCTCACGGCCCGGTCGCCCCTCGGCCCGCCGGAGGATGGCCCGCACGCGCGCCACGAGCTCTCGGGGTGAGAACGGCTTCGCCATGTAGTCGTCCGCTCCCAGCTCGAGGCCCACCACCCGGTCGGTCTCGCTGTCCCGGGCGGTGAGCATCAGGACCGGGCACCGCCCGCTGAGTCGCCGGCACACCTCGAGGCCGTCGACGTCACCGGGCAGCCCCACGTCCAGGACCACCATGCGCGGTCGCTCGCGCGCTGCCAACGCCAGCCCGCCCGCGCCGTCGGCGGCGTGGAGGACCCGGAAGCCGTCACGGCGCAGGTACATGGCGACGAGGTCGGCGATGTGCACGTCGTCCTCGACGACGACCACCGTGCCCTGGACCCCGTCGCTCCGCCCGCCCGGCGCGCCCGCCATCGCATCAGCCTGGCACTCGGGCTGCACCGGAGCGGGGACTCACGACGCCCGGAGCGACGTCCGGATGGTGCGCAGGTCGGTCCGGACCGCCGGCAGCACCGAGCGGGCCGACCGCAGGTCCGCGCGGGCGCCGACGATCGTCGCCGCGCTGGCCGGGTACGCCGACGGCTGGAGGGAGAGCACCGAGCCGGCGGCGGACGTGTCCGCCGTCGCCTGGGCCACCTGACGGACGAGGTCCGCCTCGGCCGCCTGGGCCCGGGCCACTGTGGGCCCCGACTGCCGGGCGCTGGCGATCCGCGCCGAGAGCGCGGTCTCGAGACGCGAGACGCGCTGCTCCGCCCGTGTCTGGCGCCCGGCCCGCACGGCGATCCGCACCTTGGGCGCCATCACGCGGTAGACGCGGTACTGGTCGACCATGGCGGCTGCCGTCGTGGCGAGTGTGGCTGTCGGCTCCTGGGGCGCGGCGGCAGCCAAGGCGTCGATGCCGGACGTCTCGGCCGCCAGTTGCGCCACGAGTGTCGCCCGCACCGCGCTCGACAGGGCAGGGCTCGTCTTCGCCATGGTGGTCAGCCGGGACAGCGTGGCCTGGCGACGGGCGAGCGCCTGCTCGAGCCACGGCCGGGTGACCGTCGCCGGCACGCCCGAGGGTCCGCCCGCCGCGGCGTGCGTGCTCCCGGTGGGGGTGGCGGCGCCGGCGGCGACCGACCAGCCGGCCAGCCCGAGCGATGCGGCGACGACCACCACCCCGATCGTCGGTGCTGCGATCCCTGCTCCGATCCTGTTGCGTCTCACCGTGTCCTCCTCCGGTGCTCGGTGCACGGCCCGTGCCGTGCTGCGCACAGCCTGAAGGGGCGGTGTCAGGAGCCCGTGACCCAGAGATCAGGAGAGTGTGAAGGAGCCCGACGGCGCCAGGAACGCCGCGCCACCCCTACTCGAGCAGGTCGGCCGCCCCGCCCGCCGCCACCACGTCGCGGCGCAGGAGGCGCACCGCCTCGGCCGCGGCGGCGGCCGTCACGGGGTCGGGAGCCACGGTCGCCACCTGGCCCACCAGGTCCACGAGCTGCTTCACGGTGCGCACGAAGTCACCGGGGGCGACCTCGCCGACGTCGCGCGCCGCCACGTCCAGCACCGTGCCGAGGGACGCGCCCCGGCTCCACGAGGCGACGGCTCCGGCCAGGCCGGGCTCGGGCTGGCGGGTCCGGGGCACGAGGTGGACCTCCTCCACCGCCCGGATCCGGTCGGCGGCGGCGTCCAGCTCGGCAAGGCGCTCGGCGATCTCCTGGCGGCGGCCTTCCCCCAGCCGGTCCCCGGGACCCTTGCCCTTCCCCCGGCGGGGAGACTTCGGGGGGTCGTAGGGGGGGCCTTGGCGGCCGCCGTGACCGGCGCCGCCGCTCCGGCCGTCCCTGCCGGCCGCCCGGCCGCCCTGCGCCCCGTGGCCGTGGCCCCGGCGCGAGGCGGCCCCGGCCGGCTGGCGGGCCCGTCGTCGCTCGAACACGAGCGACGACAGGACGCCGGCCAGGACCGAGGGCTCGGCCTGGGCCAGCACGTCGCCGGCGACGGCCTCGGCCACCAGCAGATCGGACTCGTGGTAGATGCGAGCCAGCTGGGCGCCCCGGCCGGTCAGGCGCCAGTCGTCCACGTACTCCAGCTCCTCCAGCACGGCGAGGCGCCGTCCGAGGTGGTCGGCGAGGACGTCCCGGGGCACCGCGACCTCGGCGCGCCGCCGGGCGGCCCGGCGTCCACGGGCGTTGGAGGCGCCTCCCGTGCCGTCCGGACGGCCATCGCCCTCCCGGTCGTGCGCCCGCCGGCGCTCGGCGGCGGCATCGGCCTGCCACTGGGCGAAGGAGCGCCGCAGCACCGAGAGGGCGGTCGGCCGGTCGAAGTGGCGGACGAGGTTGACCGCCAGGTTGTAGGTGGGGCGGAAGGCCGACCGGAGGTCGGGTGGCGGGGCCAGGGCGACGCGGGCCATCTCGGCCACCGGGGTGTCGAAGGTCCACAGGACGACGGCATGCCCCTCGTGGTCCAGTCCCCGTCGACCGGCCCGCCCGGTGAGCTGTGCGTACTCGCCCGAGGTGAGCGGCGCCCGCCCGGCGCTGCCGTACTTGTCGAACCGCTCGATGACGACCGACCGGGCCGGCATGTTGATCCCGAGGGACAGGGTCTCGGTGGCGAAGACGACCTGCAACAGGCCGGCGGCAAAGCACTCCTCGACCGTCTCCCGGAAGGCCGGGACCATGCCGGCATGGTGGGCGGCGATCCCGGACGCGAGCCCCTCGAGCCACTGCGTGTAGGCGAGCACCTCGAGGGCGTCGTCGCTGAGCGGCTCCACGTGGGACTCGGCGATCCGGCGGATCATGGCCCGCTGCCGGTGGTCGGTGAGCCGGATGCCGTCGCGCAGGCACTGCGCCACGGCGTCGTCGCAGGCGGCGCGGCTGAAGATGAAGACGATGGCCGGGAGGAGCTCCTGCTCCTCGAGGGCCTCCACCACCTCGGTGCGTCGCGGGGTGCGGAAGGGCAGGCGCGGTCCTCGTCGCTGGCCGGCCCGCCATCGCGGCCCCGGCTCGATCCCCGCCATCCGGCGAACGGTGTCGTCCAGCCGGAGCGCCTCGCCGCCGGGCCGCCCCTCGATGAGGAGCGGCAGCAGCTCGGTCGATGGCTGGCCGGCCGGGCCGGTCGTGGTGGCGGCGCCGTTCCTCCGGTGCACGGCCAGGTGGTGCCTCAGGACCACCGGCCGTCGCCGCTCGACCACCACCGACGTGGGGCCGCGGACCGAGGCGAGCCACTCCCCCAGCTCGTTGGCGTTGGCCACCGTGGCCGAAAGGCAGACGAAGGACACGGTGGGCGAGCACAGCACCAGCACTTCTTCCCACACGCCGCCGCGGTAGGGGTCCTGGAGGTAGTGCACCTCGTCCAGGACGACCGTCTGGAGGCCCGAGAGGAGATCGGACCTGGCCAGCAGCATGTTGCGCAGGACCTCGGTCGTCATGACCACGATCGGTGCGTCGGCCCGGACGGAGGTGTCGCCCGTCAGCAGGCCCACCTGCTCGCTGCCGTGCTCGGCGGCCAGCTCACCGAACTTCTGGTTGGAGAGCGCCTTGAGCGGCGTCGTGTAGAAGGCCTTGCCGCCGGCGGCGAGGGCGCGGTCCACGGCGTAGGCGGCGACGAGGGTCTTGCCCGAGCCGGTCGGCGCCGAGACCAGCACCGAGCGGCCCTCGTCGACGGCGTCGAATGCTTCGATCTGGTAGGCGTCCGGCTCGAAGCGCAGGCGGCGGATGAACCGCTCCCGCTGTGCGGCGCTCAACGCCGGAAGAGCTTGCCGACGCCGATCGCGCCGAAGTAGAAGGCGACGAGCGGCACGGCCAGGGCGCACATGGAGAACGGGTCCGAGCTCGGCGTGAACACGGCGGACGCCACGGTGATCCCGATGACGGCCCAGCGCCAGTGGCGCAACAGTGCCGCCGGGGTGACCACGCGGGCGAGCTGCAGCGCGACCAGGACCACCGGGAACTCGAACGTGAGCCCGAACAGCACCATGAGGAGCAGGACGAGGGTCAGGTAGGAGTCCGGTGTCAGCAGCACGTGGATGCTCGGTCCGCCGATGTGGATCAGCCAGCCGAGCGTGTGCGGGAGGACGACGTAAACGATGAAACAGCCGAAGAGGAACAGCGCGATCGAGGCGACGATGAAGGGGACGGCGTAGCGCTTCTCGGTCGGGCGAAGACCGGGGGTGATGAAGCGCCAGAGCTCCCAGAGCACCACCGGGGACGCCAGCACCATCCCTCCGAAGGCCGCCAGCTTGATCCGGAGCGTGAGCTGGTCCAGCGGTTGGGTGACGTAAAAGGTGCAGGCGTGCCTCGACGCGATCTCGCAGTAGGGGTGGCGCAGCAGTGTGAGCTGCCAGTTGTAGAAGACGGCCGCGATGGAGGCGGCGACCACGAAGGCGAGCACCGCCACGATGAGCCGGCGGCGCAGCTCGCCCAGGTGCTCGCCGATGGTCATGGCATCGGGGTGCGGCCGGTCCCGGCGCGAGCCGGGGGCGCCTCCGAGGAACGGGATGGTCACGGCTCAGTTCATCGAGGGGTCGTCGGCCGCCAGCGCGCCGAGGTCCCCCAGGGCGCGCGGCCCGCTGCCGGGACGGCCTGCGGTCGGGGGTGGGGCGGGAGCCGGGACCGGTGCGCCCGAGGACCGGTCCTCCGGCCAGTGGTCACCGTCGGGCGGCGAGCCCGCCCCGGCGGCTGCGCTGTCGGAGGGCGACGGGTCGGCCACGGGCGGCGCGCCGGGGTCCTCGACCGGGTCGTCGGCCGGCGCGCTCGGGATCTCGGCCAGCTGGTTCAGCATCGTCACCGGCGAGCGGGCGAAGCGGACGAGGTCCTGGCTGCTCGGCAGGTCGGGCACGGTCTCACGCAGCTCCTGCTCGATCTGCTGCTGGAACCCCACGATCTTGCGCCAGCCCGCGCCCAGCTGCCGGGCCACCTGGGGCAGCCGCTTCGGCCCCAGCAGCACGATCACCACCACGAAGATGATGATCAGCTTTGTCGGGCTGAGGTCCAGCACGCGAGCCGATTGTACCGGGGGCCCGCCGCACCGGTCGCCGGGGCGGGGCCGGCGGGGCCCCGGTGCCACATCAGAAGAAGCGGAACTGGGAAAGCGGCCAGATGATGAGGTCGACCTTGCCCACGAACGACGATCCGCTGACCGGGCCCCAGATCCGGCTGTCGCACGAGTTGACGCGGTTGTCCCCCATCATGAAGTAGTCGCCCTTGGGGACGTGCACGGGCCCGAAGTTGGCGGTGTAGGTGCTCTTTGTCTTGGGGAGCCAGGGCTCGGCCAGCGCCTTGCCTGTGACGTAGACCGTGCCGCCGTTGGCGGAGATGGTCTCGTTGGGCAGGCCGATCACCCGTTTCACCAGGTCCGGGACCGGCGCGCCGCCGCACCGGCCGCGCTCTGCCGCCGGCGTCTTGAAGACGACGATGTCGCCGCGCTGCACCGACCCGAGGTGGAAGGCGAGCTTGTTGACCACGATCCGGTCGCCGGCCTTGAGGGTCGGGTACATCGATGTGGACGGGACGTAGAACGTCTGCGCGACGAAGGTGCGGACCCCGAACGCCACGGCCAGGGCGATCAGGATGATGACGACCCACTCGACGGCCCAGCGGCGGGCGCTGCGACCTCGCCGTGGCTCCCCGCCTTCCGGGCGGGCGTGGCGCCCGCGCCCCCCTCCCCCGTTGCCGTCGGCCGTCGCGGCCTTCCTGGCGTGCTCGCCCCGGCCCGAGCGGCGCTCCGTGGCGACCGACCCCGCCGCCGGCTCAGCCCCGCCGGGCGATCCCCCGCCGGATGACCCCCCGTCGGCCGATGCGGCCGGGCCGGGGGGGGCGCCGGGGGCGCGCGAGTCGTCAGGCGGTTGCTCGGTCACGGCGACCCGAGGCTACAAGGTGGCCCACCCGGCTGTGTGCCACCCCCGCAGCCCTCGTGCACACGATGCCCGGCCAGGGTCAGAGCGAGGCGATCAGCCGCTCGACGCGCTCGTCGTGGGAGCGGAACGGGTCCTTCAGGAGGACGGTCCGCTGGGCCTGATCGTTGAGCTTCAGGTGGACCCAGTCCACGGTGAAGTCCCGCCGGCGCTCCTTGGCCCGCCTCACGAAGGCGCCCCGGAGACGAGCCCGCGTGGTCTGGGGGGGCTCGGTCATGGCGGTGGAGATGGCCTGGTCGGTCGTCGTGCGCTCGACCTGGTCGCGGGCCTGGAGCTTGTAGAAGAGCCCGCGGCGGCGGTCCACGTCGTGGTACATGAGGTCGGCCATGGCAGCCTTGGGGTGCGAGAGCGGCACGTCGTGGCGCTCTCGCACCTGCTCGATGAGGCGGTACTTGGCCACCCAGTCGCATTCCCGCCACAGCGAGTGCGGGTCCGACTCCAGGCCCTTCAGGCAGTGCTGCCACATGTCGAGGGCGCGGTCCTCCTCCGGGCCGAGCCCGTGGCGGTCCCGGAAGCGCAGCGCGCGCTCGAGGTACTCGACCTGGATGTCCAGGGCGCGCATCTCGCGGCCGTTGGCCAGGCGCACCCGCCGCTGGCACGTGACGTCGTGGCTGATCTCCCGGATCGCCCGGATGGGGTTCTCCAAGGTGAGGTCGCGCAGCACCGTGCCGGCGTCCTCCAGCATGGCGAGCAGGATGCTGGTCGCCCCGACCTTGAGGAAGGTGGCGTACTCGCTCATGTTCGAGTCGCCCACGATCACGTGGAGGCGCCGGAACCGCTCGGCGTCGGCGTGGGGCTCGTCGCGGGTGTTGATGATCGGGCGGCTGCGGGTGGTGGCCGAGGAGACGCCCTCCCAGATGTGCTCCGCCCGCTGGCTGATGCAGTAGACGGCGCCCCGCGCCGTCTGCAGGACCTTGCCGGCCCCGGAGTAGATCTGCCGGCTGACGAGGAACGGGATGAGGACCTCGGTGTAGCGGTTGAAGTCGTCGTTGCGCTCGGTCAGGTAGTTCTCGTGGCAGCCGTAGGAGTTGCCCGCCGAGTCGGTGTTGTTCTTGAAGAGGTAGACGTCGCCCCGGATGCCCTCCTCGCGCAGCCGGGCCTGGGCCCCCGAGACGAGCCCGGAGAGGATCCACTCCCCCGCCTTGTCGTGGGTGACGAGATCGCCGACGCGGTCGCACTCGGGCGTGGCGTACTCCGGGTGGCTGCCGACGTCGAGGTAGAGGCGGGCGCCGTTCTCCAAGAAGACGTTGGACGAGCGGCCCCAGCTGACCACCCGGCGGAACAGGTAGCGCGCCACCTCGTCGGGGCTGAGCCGGCGCTGTCCGCGGAGCGTGAACGTGACGCCGTACTCGTTCTCCAGGCCGAAGATTCGGCGCTCCACAGCGACACGGTAGTCCCGCGCCGCCTACGCGTCGGCCACCCCCGGGTCAGCCGGCGTGTGGCGGGAGGGTCAGCCGGCGGGGGTGTCTCCGTTGCCGTTCCCGCGGCCGTTCCCGTCGCCGCCCTGGGCCGCCGCCTCGTCGTCGGCTCCGCCGGCGGTGCGCCGGGGCGGCTCCGAGCCCGTGTCGGGGCTCCCACCGTCGAGGATCGACTCCAGCTCGCTGTTGGTCACCCGCCGGAACGTCCGGCGACCGTTGCGACGACTGAGGGCCGCCACCTCCAGGTCGGGGGGGCCGAGGGTGCGCTCGGGGCCGGCCAGGGCGCGCACGGCGGAGCGCACGGCGTCCGCCAGGTCGCGGTCGGGCCGCCAGTCGGCGGCGACACGCTCGGCGATCGTCTCGGCGTCTCCGCCGAGCACGGCGAACCGGTCCTCGTCGGTGATCGTGCCTTCGTAGGCGACGTGGTAGAGCTGGTCGGGCCGCCCGCCGGAGCCCAGCTCGGCCACCAGGATCTCCACCTCCAGCGGCTTCATCTCGTGGGTGAAGACGTTCCCGAGGAACTGGGCGTAGAGGTTGGCCAGCGACCGGGCGTCCACGTCCTCGCGGCTGAAGGCGAAGCCCTTGGTGTCGGCATGGCGGACGCCGGCCACCCGCAGCTGGTCGTACTCGTTGTACTTGCCCACGCCGGCGAAGGCGATCCGGTCGTAGATCTCGCTGATCTTGTGGAGGCTCCGGGAGGGGTTCTCGGCCACGATCACCAGTCCGTCGGTGTAGAGGGTGGCAACGAGGGAGCGGCCCCGGGCGATGCCCTTCTGGGCGTACTCGGCCCGGTCCTTCATCACCTGCTCGGGCGCGACGTAGAACGGCATCGTCATGCCGGCTCACCCCCGCTCGTGACCCCGCCGGTCGGCTCCTGGGCGGCGCGCTTGCGGGCGATCAGGGCGCCGAAGCGGTCCGCCACCTCGCTCTCGGGCAGCTCCATGTAGCCGTCGGCCGTGACGACCGCCACCGTCGGGTAGATGCCCCGCACGATGTCCGGCCCGCCGGTGCCGGCGTCCTCGTCGGCCGCCTCGTAGAGGGCCTGCACGGCCAGCTCGACCGCCTCCTCACGGGTGAGGCCCTCGCGGAAGCCGAGCTTGATCGTGGTCCGGGCGTCCCGGCCGCCAGAGCCGGTGGCCTGGAAGTCGGCCTCCTCGTAGTGGCCGCCGGTGACGTCGTAGGTGAAGATCCGGCCTGCCCCCCGCCCGACGTCGTAGCCGGCGAACAGCGGCACCACGGCCAGGCCCTGCATGGCCAGGGGGAGGTGCTGGCGCACCATCTGGGCCAGCTGGTTCGCCTTCCCCTCCAAGCTGAGGGTGACGCCCTCCACCTTCTCGTAGTGCTCGAGCTGGGTCTGGAACAGCCGGACCATCTCGACGGCGAAGCCGGCCGCCCCGGCGATGGCGACGGCGGAGAACCGGTCCGCCGGGAAGACCTTCTCCATGGCACGGTGGGCGATGGCATGCCCCTCGGTGGCGCGGCGGTCGCCCGCCATCACGACGCCGTCGGCGAACCGCAGGGCGACCACCGTCGTGGCGTGGCGCAGGGACGGCACCACCTCGCTTCCCTGGGGCATGGCCGGCAGGCCGCTCCGCCGCAGGAGGCTGACGAAGTCCGGCCCGGGGTCCTCGGTCGGGTTGAAGAGCGGGAGCGCCACGGCGGGCTACTGCCCGCCCTTCTGCACGTAGTTGCGGACGAACTCCTCGGCGTTGTCCTCCAGGACCTCGTCGATCTCGTCCATCAGGTCGTCGAGCTCCGCCTTGATCTTCTCTCCCCGCTCCGAGGTGGCCGGCGCCTCTTCGGCGACCTCCGTCTCGGTCCGGCTCGGCGCCGGCTTCTTCTTCAGCTCTCGTTCTGGCATCGCTTCATCCCCTCGTCCGCCCGGTGACTTCTGGTTGTGCCCTCATTGCCGTTGCCGTCATGCGCTCAACCGCTCCAACAGCTCGGCGGGCGTCGCACTGGCGTCCAGGAGGGCCGCCGTGTGCGCCGCCGTCCCCCGAAGGGGGTCCATCATAGGGACGCGTCGTAGCGGGTCGGTCCCCAGGTCGAAGACGAGCGAGTCCCAGTTGGCCGTCACGACGGCGTCGGGCCAGCGGGCCAGGCACTGCCCCCGGAACCACGCCCGGGTCTCGGCCGGTGGTTGTGTCACGGCCCGTGCAACCGACTGGTCGTCGACCAGCCGCTCCATGCCCAGCCGGGCGTACAGCGAGCGCTCGGGCCGCAGGTCGTGGTACTGCAGGTCGAGCGCGGCCAGCCGCCCGTCGTCCCAGGCGCAGCCCCGTCGCTCGCGGTACGCCTCCACCAGCGACCGCTTGGCCACCCAGTCGAGCTGGCGGCTGAGGCTGGACGGGTCGGTCTCGAGGGCGTGGAGCACCGACTCCCACCGGGCCAGCACCGTCTCCCCCACCTGCTCGTCGCCCAGGACGGCCAGCCCCTCGTGGTCGGCGTACTTGCGGGCGGCGGTGAAGAGCTCCCACTGGATGGTGAGCGCCGTGGCCGTCGAGCCGTCGGCCATGAGGATGGGGTGGGTGAGGTCCAGGTCGGCGGAGACGGCGTGCATCGCCCGCACGGGGTCGGCCGGCGTCAGGTCCCGGACCGGCAGGGCGTCGTCCTCCACCATGGCCAGGATGAGCGCGGTCGTCCCCACCTTGAGCAACGTCGCCACCTCGGAGAGGTTGGCGTCGCCCACGATCACGTGGAGCCGACGGAACCGCCGGGGGTCGGCGTGCGGCTCGTCCCTCGTGTTCACGATGGGGCGCTTCAACGTCGTCTCGAGCCCGATGACCTCTTCGAAGAACTCGGCGCGCTGGGAGAGCTGGAAGTGGACGGTGGAGCGGTCGAGGGCCGGCGTCTCGGTGCCGACCTTGCCCGCGCCGGTGTAGATCAGGCGGGTCACGAAGTGGGGCACCACGGCCGCCGCCACCTTGGCGAAGGGCACCGTGCGGTCCATGAGGTAGTTCTCGTGGCAGCCATAGGAGTTGCCCTTGCCGTCGGAGTTGTTCTTGTAGACCACGACGGGCGGGGCGTCGGGGAAGATCGCCGCCGCGGCGCGCATCGAGCGCCGGAGCACCTCCTCACCGGCCTTGTCGTAGAGGACGAGGGTCAGCGGGTCGGCGCACTCTGGCGTCGAGTACTCGGGGTGGGCGTGGTCCACGTAGTAGCGGGCGCCGTTGGTGAGGACGGTGTTGGCGAGGTGCGTCTCGACGATCGGGGCCAGCGATCCCTCCCGGGAGAAGCCGCGGGCGTCGTTGGCGGGTGTCTCGTCCTCGAAGTCCCACCCCGTCCGCCGGTCGACGTCGGTGGCGTAGGCGTTGACGAGCACCGACGACGCGGTGATCGGGTTGTTGTCGCCGCCGGGGACGTGGATGCCGTACTCGGTCTCGATGCCGCAGACCTTCGGAATGGCCACGGTTCGACCCTAGTGCTTCGCTACAGGTACTGACCGGTACCGACCCGCTCGATGGCCCGGCCGCCGCGGCCGTCGCGGTCCTCGCTCATGAGGGTCCGGACGTAGACGATCCGCTCGCCCTTCTTGCCCGAGATGCGGGCCCAGTCGTCGGGGTTGGTGGTGTTGGGGAGGTCCTCGTTCTCCTTGTACTCCTGGCGGATGGACTCGACGAGGTCGCTGGTCCGGATGCCCGAGCCCTCGCCGGCGATCTCCCGCTTGATGGCCAGCTTCTTCGCCCGCCGGACGATGTTCTCGATCATCGCCCCCGACGCGAAGTCGCGGTAGTAGAGGACCTCCTTGTCCCCGTTCTGGTAGGTCACCTCGAGGAAGCGGTTGTCGTCGTCGGCGCGGTACATCTCGGCCACGGTCGACTCGATCATCGCCTGTGCCGCCTTGGCCGGGTCTCCCCCGCCCAGGCGGTCGACCTCCGCCCCGTCGAGCGGAAGGTCGGCTCGCAGGTACCGGGAGAAGATCTGGGCCGCCGCCTCGGCGTCGGGCCGCTCGATCTTGATCTTCACGTCGAGGCGCCCCGGACGCAGGATCGCCGGGTCGATCAGGTCCTCCCGGTTGGAGGCGCCGATCACGATGACGTCCCGCAGCGCCTCCACGCCGTCGATCTCGGCGAGGAGCTGGGGGACGATCGTGGACTCCATGTCCGAGCTGATGCCGGTCCCCCGGGTGCGGAACAGCGAGTCCATCTCGTCGAAGAAGACGATGACGGGCACCCCCTCCTCCGCCTTCTCCCGGGCCCGCTGGAAGACCAGCCGGATCTGGCGCTCGGTCTCGCCCACGTACTTGTTCAAGAGCTCGGGGCCCTTGATGTTGAGGAAGTAGCTGCGGACGTTCTCGTTGCCCGTCGTCTCGGCCACCTTCTTCGCCAGCGAGTTGGCGACGGCCTTGGCGATGAGCGTCTTGCCGCAGCCCGGGGGGCCGTAGAGCAGGATGCCCTTGGGCGCCGGCAGGCGGTAGTTGCCGAACAGCTCGCGGTGCAGGTACGGGAGCTCGACGGCATCGGTGATGGCGTCGATCTGGGTGTCGAGGCCGCCGACGTCGGCGTAGGTGATGTCGGGCACCTCCTCGAGGACGAGCTCTTCCACCTCGGGCCGGGGCAGCTTCTCGATGATGAGCTGGCTGCGCGAGTCCATGAGGAGGGTGTCGCCCGCCCGCAGGTGCACCCCGGCCATGGCGTCGGACAGCTCGACCACGCGCTCCTCGTCGGCCCGCACGAACACGAGCACCCGGCGGACCCCGTCGACCGTCCCGCGGTCGTCCAGCACCTCCTTGAGCGTCACCACCTCGCCGGCGAGGTCGCCGGGCCGGGCGAGGACGACGTTGAGCGACTCGTTGAGGACGACCTCGTCCCCCTTGGAGAGCTCCTCGAGGTCGATGTCGGGATGGAGGGACACCCGCATCTTGCGCCCGCCGGAGAAGACGTCCACCGTGCCGTCCTCGTTGGCGCCGAGGTAGGTCCCGTAGGCGGCCGGCGGCTGGGTGAGCTTCTCCACCTCCTCGCGCAGCGCCGTCAGCTGCTCCTTGGCCTGCTGGAGGGTGAAGGTCAGCTTCTCGTTCTGCGAGACGGCGTGGGCCAGCTGGCCCTTGGCTTCCAAGAGCCGCTCCTCCAGCGCCTGGACGCGCCCGGGGCTCTCCTGCAGGCGCCGTCGGAGCGCCTCGACCTCTTCCTCTGCGGAGAGCAGCCGGGTGCGCAGCACCTCGAGCTCGGCGCGAGGGTCGCCGTCGTCGTATCCGCGCTCGGGCGTCGGACTCACCTCCCGATCGCGGACCCCTCCACTGCGGGGCCCGCCTCTTTGCTCACCATACCGGTGCCGTGCTGCGGGCGCGCGGCGGGCGACAGGGGGGCGACGCCCCGGGGGGATCGATGAGAAGCTTGCCGCCAGGCACTAACCTGTGGCCTTGGAGCGGCGGCGCCTGCGCGCCGGGTGCACCCCCCGTTCCCCGGTCCTCCGGGGTCACCGTGGGTATGGACAGCCGAGGGACGTCGAAAGTGGCGGCCGGCGGGCATCCGCAGCGGCCGGTAGCGTGCCGACCACCGGCCGAGGAAAGGCGAGGAATGAAGGTCTGGATCGACCAGGATCTGTGCACTGGTGACGGGCTGTGCGAGGAGATCGCACCGGCCGTGTTCACCTTGCTGGACGACGGCCTCGCCTACGTCAAGGAAGGCGACGACATCAAGAACGAGCCGGGCGGCTCGGCCGGGATGGCGTTGGTCCCGGAGGACTTGGAGGACGCCGTGGTCGAGGCATCCGAAGAGTGCCCCGGGGAGTGCATCTTCATCGAGCGCGACTAGGCGCCTCGCCCCTCCCCCTCGGGATCGCCCCCCTCGGGGTCGCCCCCGCCGGGGTCCGCCAACGGGTCCGCGTCAGGGTCGGGGCCTGGATCGCCCATCGCCGGAGCGTCCTCGAACGCCGCTCCACCGGCCCCCGACCGCTCCTCGGCCTCGAACCGCTCGCCGGCACCGAGCCGCCGCCCGCCCGTCACCAGGTGCCGGGCCCAGGTGAGAAACCCCGTGTGGGCCACCATCCGGTGGTCCGGCCGGACGGAGCGGGCCTCCACGTGCCAGGTCCGGTGCAGGACCTCGGTGGTCACGGCCAGCCCGAAGGGCCCGGCGTCGAGGCCGCGCCGCAGCTCGGCCGTCTGGTTGATCGTCGGCAGGTAGCACAGCACGATGCCGCCGGGCCGCAGCGCCGTGGCGACGTGGTCCAGCGCCCGCCACGGCTCGGGCATGTCGAGCAGCACCCGGTCGAGCCCCCGCTCGTCGATCCCCTCCGTCACGTCCCGGGTCTCCACCCGGTAGTCCGCTCCGGGGCCGAGGAAGGCGGTCACGTTGGCCCGGGCGCGGGCGGCGAAGTCCTCCCGCAGCTCGTACCCCAGCACCGAGGCGCCGGCCCGCAGGAGCGCCATCGACAGCGCGCCCGAGCCCACCCCCGCCTCGAGCACCCGCTGGCCCGGCGCGACGTCGGCGGCGAGCAGGATGGCCCCGAGGTCCTTCGGGTAGATGACCTGGGCCCCCCGGGGCATCTTGAGGACCACGTCGGCCAGGGTGGGGCGGACGACCAGGTACCGCCGTCCGGTCGTCCCGGC
>JAJYVT010000051.1 GCA_021791845.1 Actinomycetes bacterium
TGGCCGTGGCGATCGGCGACCAGCGCGTCTTCCGCCGGGTGTGGCACTGGGAGGAACGCAACCTCCAGCTCCCGAGCGGCCTGTTCGCCTACCACTGGGCCCACGGCAGGGTTGTCACACGGTCGCCCGCGTCCGACGCCGACCTGGACACGGCCTGGGCGCTCGTGCTGGCAGGGACGCGCTTTCACAACCCGACCTACACCGCCGACGGTCGCCGCGTGGCCCGCGCCATCCTCGCCGACGAGACGGTGGCCGTGCTCGGGCGGCCCGAGCTCGTCGCCGGCCCGTGGGCCCGAAAGGCCGCCACCATCATCAACCCGAGCTACCTCAGCCCCGAGGCCATGCAGGCGCTCGCCGCTGCGGGCGCCGGCCCGTCATGGCGGCTCCTCGCCGACGACAGCACCACCCTCGTCTCCTCGCTCGAGCGGGCGGCAGCCACGCACCTGCCCTCCGACTGGGCCCGCATCCCCCCGACCGGCCTGGCCGCGCCGAGCGGGGCCGACGGGAAGGGACGGGCGGTGTACGGCTTGGGCGCCCAACGGGTGCCGATCTGGTTTGCCGCCGACTGCGCCGCCGACGGGCGCGTGGTCGCCGGGCGCACGTGGCACGCGCTCCGCTCGGCCAAGGGGGCGGGCGGCCGCATCGCGTACCGGCTGGACGGCCGGCCACTGAGCCGGGACCTCAACCCGGTGGGACTGGTGGCGGCGGCAGCGGCGGCGGACGCCACCGGCCATCGCGCCGACGGCCGGCGTCTCCTGGCGAGGGCCGACCGCCAGAACGCCGTCTACCGCACGTACTACGGGTCCGCCTGGCTGGCACTCGGCCGCATCCTGCTCGACACGCCCTGGCTCTCGCGGTGCCCCCCTGGGTGAGGAGCCGACCCCGGGACCGGCGGTTCGGGGTGACCGGCCGGTCAGGTCAGGCCGTGCGGTAGAGGGCGGCGTCCGGCGCCTTGAGCACCATGCCGTGCCCCGGTGCGCCCGGGTCGGGGCGCAGGACGCCGCCCCGGGGGCTGAGCACGCCGTCGAAGAGCATGTGCTCGATGCGGTGGTGGTCGTGGAAGTACTCGAGGTGGCGGAGGTTCGGCACCGAGAGGGCCACGTGGGCGTGGAGGTTCGGGGCACAGTGGCCGGAGACGTCGAGGGAGCGGCTGAAGGCGACGGCGGCGGCCCGTTGCCACTCGAGGTAGCCGCCGCACCGGGTGACGTCCACCTGGAGACAGTCGACCGCCTCCTGCTCCACCATGCGGGCGAAGTACACGAGGTCGAAGCCGTACTCGCCGGCGGTCACGTCCACGTCCACCTGGTCGCGCACCTCACGCAGGCCCTGGAGGTCGTCGGACGACACCGGCTCCTCGAACCAGACGATGCCGGCCTCCTCGCGCAACCGCCGACCCATCCGCACGGCCTGCTTGCGGCGGTAGCCGCCGTTGGCGTCCACCAGCACGTCGACGCCGGCGCCCGCCACCTTGCGGACCAGTCGGGTGCGGGCGAGGTCCCGGTCCGGCCTGGTGCCCCACGACTCCCCGATCTTGATCTTGACCCGGGGGATGCCCCACTCCCCCGTCCAGGTCTCGATCTGGCGTCGGGTGGTCGCGTCGTCGTAGGTGGTGAAGCCGCCGCTGCCGTAGATCGGCACCTCGTCCCGGCACTGGCCGAGAAGCCGGGCCAGCGGCACACCGAGCACCCGCGCCTTCAGGTCCCACAGCGCGGTCTCGACGGCCGAGATCGCGCACGAAGCGATGCCCGGCCGGCCCACGTTGCGGCATGCCCGGACCATCGCCTCGAGAGCGCCGGGGACGTCGCCGACGTCCACGCCGTCGATGGCCGGGGCCAGGAGATCCTCGACCACCGGCTTGCAGGCGGAGGTGGCGTACGTCCACCCGATCCCCTCGGCGCCGCCTCCGCGTGCGCGGACGAGGACGAGGACCGTCTTGTCCCACGACATCGTGCCGTCAGCCTCCGGCTTGTCGGTGGGGACCGTGTACACCTCGCTTGCGATCCCCGCCAGCGGCGTGCCGAGCGCCGGGGGCGCCGGGGCGCGTGCGGTCATCGGGCGGACGCCGGCTCGCCCACGACGCCCGACCGGGCCGTGGCCTTCAAGTGGTCGGCGCACCGGGCGGCGAGGGCCATGATCGTCAGGGCGGGATTGGCCGATCCCTGGGTCGGGAGCACGCTGCCGTCGGTGACGTAGAGGTTCGGCACGGCGAAGGTCCGGAGGTTGCGGTCGACCACGCCCGAGCGCTCGTCGGCCGCCATGCGGCACCCCCCGACGAGATGCGCGTAGCGCTTGATCGTGATCACTTCCTCCGCCCCGGCCGCCCGGAGGATGTCCTCCATCACGGACTGGGCGGCCTGCTCCAGCTTGGTGTCGTTCTCCCCCTGCGAGTAGGAGAAGTTGGCCACGGGCATCCCCCGGGCGTCCGTCTCCTCCGCCAGCGTCACCCGGTTCTCCGCCCGGGGCAGGAACTCGCACAGCGACCCGAGCACCGCCCAATGGACGTAGTCGCGCATGTACTCGCGCAGCACCTCCCCCCAGTGGCCCTGGGCGGTGACGTGCTCCGAGTAGGTGATCGGCAGGGGCGAGACGGTCTGGATGGCGAAACCCCGCCGGTAGTCCTTGGAGGGGTCGGTCTCGTAGAACTCCTCGCACGACACCTCGGGGGGCGGGGCCTTGTACATGCGGACCTCCTCGGAGAACCGCCCGGCGGTCTGCGGCGCCCCCTGCACCATGACGTACCGGCCGACCTGGTCGAAGTCGTTGCACAGCCCGTCGGGGAACTCCGGCGTCGCCGAGAGGAGCAGCAGGCGCGGCGTCTCGATCGAGTACCCGGCGACGGCCACGACCCGGGCCCGCTGGAAGTGCTCGCGCCCGGCGTGGACGTAGCGCACCCCCGTCGCCCGCCCTCGCTCCACCACCACTTGGGTCACCATCGAGTCCGGGCGGATCTCCGCGCCGTGCGCCACCGCGTCGGGCACGTGCGTGATGAGGGGGGAGGCCTTGGCGTTGACCTTGCACCCCTGCAGGCAGAAGCCGCGGTAGATGCAGTGGTTGCGGTGCCCGAAGCGCCCGTTGGGGATGGCCACCGGGCCGACGGCCGTGCGCAGCCCGAGGGCCCTGGCGCCACGGCGGAAGATCTCCCCGTTCGGGCCGAGGGGATGGGCGCTGTGCGGGTAGTCGTGGGGGTCGCCCCAGGGCCACGGCTCGCCCGCTGCGGGCAGCTCTTCTTCGATGTGCTCGTAGTAGGGCTTCAGGTCCTCGTAGCTGATGGGCCAGTCGGCTCCGACGCCGTCGCGGGTGAGGGTCTGGAAGTCCGAGGGATGGAAGCGCGGCACGTACCCGGCGAAGTGGACCATGGACCCCCCGACGCCGCGCCCGGAGTTGTTGGACCCGAGTGCCACCGGGTCCTTGCCCGAGATCACCCTCGGCTCGGTCCAGTAGAGCTTGTGGCTGCCCGCCTCGTCGCTGACCCAGTCCCGGTCCGGGTCCCACCACGGCCCGGCGTCGAACGCCACCACACGGAAGCCGGCTCGGGCCAGGCGCTGGGTGAGCGTCCCGCCGCCGGCCCCGCACCCCACCACCGCCACGTCGACCTCCTCGCCGGGGTCGTAGCGACGCATGCGGCCGCGCAGCGCCCAGTTCGTGCGCTCCTGGCCCGTCGGGACCAGCCACGCCGACTCGTTCCGGGCCCGGATGGCCCGCTCGTCGGTGCGCCTCACGCCCGCCCGCCCAACCGCAACTCGTGGGCACGCCTCGCCTTCTCCACCCGGTGGCTCCACGGCAGCGGGTCGGCGGCGCCGCGCTCGGCCACCTCCCACGGCTCCCGCCAGCCCGGGTGCAGGACCTTGTAGCCGCGCGGGTACGCCGGCCCGCCGAAGCCGATCTCGTTCCAGGTCCAGGGGTGGGCGTAGAAGGCGGCGCAGGCGTAGCGGGTCCACAACGACCACACGTGTCTGCCGGGCAGTCCGTGCCACGCGTCGCTGTCCTGGACCCCCTGGACGATCCGGGCCTGCTGGTCACCCGTGCAGCTGGCGAACCCCGAGCCGAAGGCCTCACGGGCGTCCTGGTCGAGGAAGCGGAGGGTGCGGCGCCACGCCTCGCCGTCCTCGGGCATGTCCTCGTACCGCCATCCGTCCGTCTGCCCCTCGAACAACCGCTGGTCGACCATCTCGAGCACGGGGACCCGCGGCGCCCCGTGGTTGGCCAGCACGAGGTCGAGCAGGGCGCGGCAGATATCGGCTTCCTCCGACGTGAAGAAGGCGAGCGCCCGCTCCTGCGCCATGCGCCCGCGCACGACCGCCGCCGTGACCGGGTCCCAGAACGGCGACTGGGCCATGACGTCGTACCCCTCGAACCGCCCCTCGCCTCCCGGGGTCGGCGCGGCGTCCCGGCGGTGGCGACGCCCCGTCATGCGGACGGATCGTCCTCGCGACGGAGGACGGCCGCCAGCAGCCCCATCCCGCCGACCATCGACGCCAGCAGCGGGGCGAGCGCAGGTGGGCCCATCTCGACGTTGTACCGGGCGTTCGCCCGCAGCCCGCCGGGCTTCTGCATGATGCCGCGCCAGTGGAAGAACATCCCGTGCAATCCGTTGAGCACGATGATGGAGGAGAAGAGCGGCAGCACCGTCTTGGCGACCCGGCGGGAGAAGATGGCGGCGATCCCGACCGGGATGGCCGTGGGCACGATCACGACCGGAAGCCACATCATCTTGTTGCCGAAGCTCGCACCGTCGTGCTCGCTCCAGATCTCGACGGCGGTGACCGCCGCCCCGACCGCCGTGAGCCCCGACATCATCTTCTCGAACCGGCCGGTCTCGATCTCACCGAGAAGCCGGTCGATGCCCATGCGCCCGACCGAGGACGGGTTGCCTCCTGCCCGACGTCGCACCCTCCGCCGTCCCTCAGCTCTCGCGCCGGGCGCCGGCCAGCAGCTCCTGGAGCTTCGTCTTCGTGCCCTCCCGGACGACCTGCCACGCGTTCTCGTCCCCGCCCAGCAGCGCCTTCACCACGTCGCGCATCTGGTCGAAGGTCGCGTGCGGCGGGATCGGGGGGTAGTTGGGGTCGGTGCGGACGTCGAGGACGACCGGTCGCTTGGCCGTGAGGGCCTCGCGCCAGGCGCCGGTCAGCTGGTCGCCCTTGTCCACCTCGATGGCGTTGAGACCGATCGACCGGGCAAAGGCGGCGTAGGAGATGTCCGGCAGGCGCTGGCTCTCGGCGAACTTGGGCGAGCCCTCCATGGCCCGCATCTCCCAGGTGACCTGGTTGAGGTCGTTGTTGTGGAAGACGCAGACGACGAGGCGGGGATCCGCCCACTCCTCCCAGTACCGGTGGATCGTGACCAGCTCGGCCAACCCGTTCATCTGCATGGCGCCGTCACCCACCAGCGCGATGACGGGGCGCTCGGGGTGCCCGAACTTCGCTCCGATGGCGTAGGGGACCCCGGGGCCCATCGTCGCCAGGTTGCCCGACAGCGTGCCCTGCACCTCGCCCCGCATCCTCAGGTCGCGGGCGTACCAGTTGGCGGCCGACCCGGAGTCGGACGTCACGATGGCGTTCAACGGGACCTGCTGGGACAGCTCCCAGACGACCCGCATGGGGTTCACCATGTCGGGCTCGCCCGGCTCCACCATCGCCTCCCGCTCGACCGCGTCCCACCAGCGCGCCACGGTGTGCTCGACCTTTTCCCGCCAGGACCGGTCGGTCTTGCGCTCGAGCTGGGGAACGAGAGCGCTCAGAGCAGCCTTGGCGTCGGCGACGATGTTGACCTCGTAGGGGTAGCGCATCCCGATCATCGACCCGTCGGCGTCGATCTGGACGGCGCGCGCCTGGTCCAGCTGCGGCATGAACTGGGTGTAGGGGAAGCTCGAGCCGACCGTGAGGAGCGTGTCGCAGCCCATCATCAGCTCGTAGCTCGGCCTGGTCCCGAGGAGGCCGATCGAACCCGTCACGAACGGGAGGTCGTCGGCCAGGACGTCCTTGCCGAGCAGGGCCTTGGCAACGCCCGCCCCGAGGATGTCCGCCACCTGCATGAGCTCCTGGCGCGCCCCCCTGGCGCCCTGCCCGACCAGGATCGCCACCTTGTCCCCCGAGTTGAGGATGGCCGCCGCCCGGGCCAGCGCCTCGCCTTCGGGGGCGAGCATGGGTTGGGCGATCCCCAGGCTGGACGGCACCTCCTTGAAGGCGTGCTGCGGCGGCTCGTACGGCGCCTCCTGGAGGTCGGACGGGACGATGATGCACGTGGGGGACTTGGTGGTGCGGGCCACACGGATGGCACGGTCGACCAAATTGGGAAATTGGGACGGCACCATCGCCGTCTCGACGAACTGGTGGCAGCAGTCCTTGAACAGTGCGGCGAGGTCCACCTCCTGCTGGTAGGCGCCTCCCATCGCCGAGCGACTGGTCTGGCCGACGATGGCGACCACGGGAACGTGGTCCATCTTGGCGTCATAGAGGCCGTTCAGGAGGTGGATGGCGCCGGGCCCGGACGTCGCCATGCAGACGCCGACCTCCCCGGTGAACTTGGCATAGCCGACGGCCTCGAAGGCGCTCATCTCCTCATGGCGCGACTGGATGAACTTGGGATCATTGCCGGCGCGCCCGAACGCGGCCAGGATCCCGTTGATGCCGTCGCCCGGATACGCGAAAACCTTCTCGACGTCCCACTCGCGCAGCCTCGCGAGGATGTAGTCGCCAACCGTCTGGCTCATGCCCGCTGCCCTTCCTCTGCTCCGGGACCGCGCCGGACCCGGATCCTTCACACCTCTTGCATTCCCCGCTTCTGGAGCCGGTAACCCGGGGCATCGGCGCGAACGGGACCTGCCGCGGGGCGTGTCGACGGCGCGTCGGCTCCACGACGCCGGGTCCGGGCTGCCAGGACCTTCGCCCCTGGTCGCCGCGGCGGCCGCGGGGGATCGTCGGACGCATGGGAGCCCGGATCGCTTCGGCCGGCGGGCGGCGGGCCGCAGCCTCGGCTGTGGCAGCCGCCGCATTGGCGTCGGTGGTGCTGGCGAGCTGCGCCGGCACCGCACCGTCGGGCAACGGCACCACGACGTCCACGACCCAGCCGGCGCCGCCCACGACCCAGCCGGCACCGCCCACGACCCAGCCGGCGCCGCCCACGACCCAGCCGGCACCGCCCACGACCCAGCCGGCACCGCCCACGACCCAGCCGGCGCCGGCGCTGAGCCTCGGCTCGTCCGGAGCGGCCGTGCTCACCCTCCAGCGCCGGCTCGAGGCGCTCCACTACTGGCTCGGCACACCGGACGGCCAGTTCGGCGACAGCACCCAGCAAGCGGTGTACGCCCTGCAGAAGGCGGCGGGCATCGCGCGCGACGGGGTGGTCGGTCCCCAGACCGAGCAGGCGCTCGCCGCCGCGGTGGAGCCGACGCCACGGCCCACGTCGGGCTACGCCATCGAGGTCGACCTGCGCGACGACCTCCTCATGCTGGTGACACACGGCACCCTCCTTTGGGCGCTCAACACGTCGACGGGCGGCGGGTACGTCTACACAGGGACGGCGGTCGCCGACACCCCGGTCGGGACGTTCACCATCTACCGGGAAGTGGACGGCCTGGTCACGGCTCCCTTGGGGGAGCTCTGGCGACCGAAGTACTTCTACGCCGGGTACGCCATCCACGGGTACCCCTCCGTGCCGCCGTACCCGGTGTCCCACGGCTGCGTCCGGCTGAGCAACGAGGCGATCAACTGGCTCTGGTCGTCCGACAAAGCCCCGATCGGCACCGTCGTCTGGGTGTTCGCATAGCCGCCGACGCGTGGCACCGCAAGGACCATCGGCCCTGGGGGCCGGCCCATGAGCGAGGCAATGGTGGTCCCAGGTGACTGCGAAGCGAGGAGAGGGCGATGCAGGCAGCGGGTGACGGGGATAGAGGCGCAGCTCCGGTGGAGGTTCGGGTCTACAAGGAGGGCCGGCTGATCGACTCGACGGTCTGCGAGTCCGAGGCCGAGGCCAGTGCGCTGATCGTGCACTGGTCGGACGTCGACGACGTGGAGTTCGAGGTCGACGACCTCAGTTCGCCGCACCACACCGGTGAAATCCTCGAGCCGGAGGCACCGACCACGGTCGACGTCGACGAGACAGCACCCCGGAACTGACACTGCCAAGCCCACCGGCGGCGCCGTCGTCCAGACGGTACGCTTCCGGGTGCATCCCGAGCGGGTGCATCCCGAGCGAACGCACGGGCCACGGAGGGGGTACGGCGATGTCGGAGATCGAGAATGACCCGGGAGACGTGCGGCCCGAGGACATCGCCGAGAACGTGCGGCCCGAGGACATCGCCGAGAACGTGCGGCCCGAGGACATCGCCGAGAACGTCCGGCCCGAGGACATCGCCGAGAACGTCCGGCCCGAGGACATCGCCGAGAACGTCCGGCCCGAATAACCGGGCCGGCCCCGGCGGGGCCTCAGTCGCGGGCTTCGGCGTCTCGGACCCGCTGCACCATCAGCTCGAGGAGCGCCCACATCGCCTCGGGATGCGACATGGCGAACGGGCGGAAGACCGGTTGGGTGAGCATGATGCACCGCAGCTGCGTGTCGGCGGTGACCGTGGCCGAGCGGGGCGAGCGGTCGATCAGCGCCATCTCGCCGAAGAACTCCCCCGGCTTCAGAACCCGGGCCGTCTTCCCGCCGACCGTCACCGTCGCCTGCCCGTCGGCGATCACGGTGAAGATCGTCCCGAAGGCGTCCTGCTCGGTGAGGACGGTACCTGCCTCGAACGTGCGGTCATGCGCGTCCTCGGCGAGCTTCGCCACCTCCCGCTTGGAGAGCATGGAGAAGATGGGGACCTGAGCGAGCACTTCGGCGGCTGTCGACATGGCGTCATGGTACGCCGCCCGGTGTCGGCGCGCACCGAGCGGCGACGGCGCGACGTTCAGGGACGGCGCCGGGCTGCCCGGTACCATGGGCCGGCATGACGCAGTGCTCCGCCTGCGGCGCGTCGTGCGCGGACCGGGACCGGTTCTGCGGGACCTGCGGCGCGTCGCTCCAGCTGCCATGCGCGCGCTGCGGCGAGCCGAACCCCGCCGGGCAGCGGTTCTGCAGCCAGTGCGGCTCCGAGCTCGGTGGCGCCCCGTCCGAGGGTGAAGGGCCGGCGGCCGACCCCGCCACCGCGCCCGCTCGGCCCGTGGCGGAACGACGGATGTGCTCGGTGCTCTTCGCCGACCTCGTGGGCTTCACCAGCCTGTCGGAGGCCCGCGACCCCGAGGACGTCCGCGAGATCCTGTCCCGCTACTTCACCGTCTGCCGCAACGTGATCGACCGTTATGGGGGCGTGGTCGAAAAGTTCATCGGCGATGCCGTGATGGCGGTGTGGGGCACGCCGGTGGCCACCGAGCAGGACGCCGAGCGCGCCGTACGGGCGGCCTTGGAGCTGGTGGAGGCGGTGGCGGCGCTCGGAGCGGCGGTGAGCGCGGCCGGACTGGCGGCGCGGGCGGGCATCGTGACCGGGCCGGTCGCGGTCACGATCGGCGCGCACGGCGAGGGCATGGTCGCCGGCGACGCCGTCAATACCGCATCGCGGGTGCAGGGAGTGGCACGCCCCGGCGGTGTCCTCGCCGACGATTCGACCAAGCGGCTGACGGAGCGTGCCATCGCCTACGACGACGCGGGCGTCTACGCCCTCAAGGGCCGCGAGGCGTCGGCTCACCTCTTTGCTGCCACCCGCGTCCTGTCGGGTGCGGGCGGGACCCAACGGGTGGACGGGCTCGAGGCTCCGCTCGTCGGCCGGGCCGCCGAGCTGCGGACCGTCAAGGACCTCTTCCACGCGTCGGTCGAGCGGCGCAGCCCGCGGCTCCTCGTGATCACCGGCCCCGCCGGCGTCGGCAAGTCACGGCTCGGGTGGGAGTTCGAGAAGTACACGGACGGGCTGGCCGACACGGTGCTCTGGCACCGGGGCCACTGCCTGTCCTTTGGCGGCGAGGGCGTGGCGTACTGGGCGCTCGCCGAGATCGTCCGTCAGCGGTTCGGTATCGCCGAGGAAGACCCGACCGGCGTGGCCGAGACCAAGATGGTGGAGGGCATGCTGCGCTTCGTCGACGACCCGGCGGAGCGGGACTACGTCGGCGCGCGCCTCTCCCGGCTGCTCGGGGTCCGCTACCCCGCCGCGCCGGCAGCGGTGCTCGACCGGGACGAGCTCTACGCCGGATGGCGCATGTTCTTCGAGCGGCTGGCCGCCGTCGCGCCCGTGGCCATGCTGATCGAGGACGCCCACCACGCCGACGAGGGCCTGCTCGGGTTCTTCGCCCACCTGATCGAATGGACGCGCCAGCTCCCGATCTTCGTGCTGCTGTTCGCCCGCCCCGGCCGCGACGCCATCGACTCGGGGTACGGGGTGGGGCGGAACCGGTCGACCTTGTCGCTGGACCCCCTCGACCCCGCCTCCATGGACGACTTGGTGGGGGCGCTGGTCCCCGGCGCGCCGCCGGCCGCCAGGGAGGCGGTCGTCACCCGGGCCGAGGGCATCCCCCTCTTTGCCGTGGAGACGATCCGCGCCCTCATCGACTACGGCGCGGTGCGGCGCGAGGGTGAGGGCCCTTACCGCCTGGTGGGCGAGCTGTCCGGGACCATGGCCGTCCCGAGCACGTTGCACAGCCTCTTGGCGGCACGACTCGACGCCTTGCCCGAAGACGAGCACTCCCTCGTCGGGACGGCCAGCGTGCTCGGCCAGCGCTTCTCCAAGGACGCGCTCGTCGCGGTGTCGGGCCGCCAACCAGAAGCCGTCCACCAAGCCCTGGGCGAGCTCGTGCGCCGAGACGTGCTCTCCATCGCCGCCGATCCGCTCTCCCCCGAACGCGGCTCGTACCGGTTCTGTCAGGAGATGCTCCGCCAGGTCGCGTACGAGACCTTGTCGCGGCGAGACCGCAAGGCGCACCACCTGGCCGTCGCCGCCCACATGCGGGCCGCCTTCGCCAACGACGGGGAGGAGGTCGCCGAGGTGGTGGCGCACCACTACCTCGACGCCGCCGCCGCCGACCCGGGGGGCCCGGACGCTGCGGCGCTGTCGACCGACGGGCTTCACTTCCTCCTGCGGGCCGGGGATCGCGCCGTTCGCTCCGGCGCCCCCTCGCGCGCTGCCGCTCTGTTCGCCGAGGCCGCCGTCGTCGCGCCGATCTCCGAACGCGGCACCCTCTTCGAGCAGGCGGCATACGCCGCCTACACCTTCGGCGATGTGCACCAAGCCGCCGAGCTCGTCGACCGGGCCGCAGACGCCCATCGCGCCGCGGGATCCGAGCGCGGGGTGGCGCGCACGCGTTCGCTGCGCGGCCGGATCCTGCAGTACGAGGGGCGGTCCGCCGCCGCCCGCCGCGAGCTCGCGGAGGCCGTGGCCCAGCTCCGAACGGAGCCCGACGGCGACACGGTCGAAGCGCTCCGCCGCCTGGCCACCATCGAGATCTTCACCGGCAATCTGGCCCAGGGCGAGGCGCTCGTGGACGAGGCACTTCGCCTGGCCCAGGAGCTCGACGTCGAAGCCGACCACCTCGGGCGGCTCTTTGACGCCAAGGGCCACGCCGCGGCGTTCGGCAATCGGCACGGGGAGGCCGCGACGTACTACGAGGCGGCGGCCCACATCGCCGAGCGAACCGGCAATCTCGGCGCCGCGGCCGTCGCCCAGCACAACCTGGCCGACATCCTCGCCCGCACCGACCCGAGGCGCGCCGCCGACGTCGCGAGGTCGGCGGCGGAGCACGCCCGGCGGACCGGCCGGCGCGCGAGCCTCGGCCTCGCTGTGGCCAACCTGGCGATCGCCTTGCTCGAAGTGGGCGAGTGGGACGAAGCCGATGCCGCCCTCGTCGAGGCCCGAGAGGTCGACCACCTCGACGACGAGGACGCACAGCGGGTCACCGGGTGGCTGGCCGGGTTGCGCGGCGACTCGGCAGGGGCGATGGCGGCGCTGGCACGGCTCGAAAAGAGCCGTGACAGCGAGGAGCCCCAGGTGCAAGCGTCGCTCGCGTTCCTCGAGGCCCTGGTGGCCCTCGCCGCCGGCGATCTCGAGCTCGCCCTGTCCCACGCCCGGTCCACGCTCGCGCGGCAGAAGGACATCAGCATCGGGCACGAGAGCCAGCGCTGGGGGTGGCCGCTGGCGGCCCGCGTGGCGCGGGTGATCGGGGATGCGGACGGGCTGACCGAGCTGATGGCGATGCTCGACGCCTACCCCCCCGGCCACGTCCCGCCGGTGCTGCGGGCCGAGCGGCAGCTCGTGCAGGCGTTGGAGGCGGCGGAACGGCAGCCAGCCGAGGCGGTGACGGCGGTGGAGCGCGCGGTGGTCGCGGTACGCCGGGCGGGCAACCCGTACCATCTCGGCCACGCGCTCTTGGACCATGCAGGGGCGCTCGACGCCGCCGGCCGGCCCGGTGCCGAGGAATCGGTGCGCGAGGCACGGGCCATCGCCCACCGCCTGCGGTGCCCGCCGCTGCTGGCCCGGGCCGGCCAGCTCGCCTCGGGCTCGGGGTTGCCGGGGGGTGCCGGCGTCAGGGAGGCAGCGGAGCACGTGGCCGCCCGGCCCGGCGCGCTGGGAGCCCCCGCCACCTGATCACCAGGTCTCGCGATCGGGCGGCAGCGCGTCCTTCAGCGGCGCGTAGCCGTGGCGACGAGGTCCAGCTCGCGATGGCGTCCCTCGGTCACCGTCACCTCCACATCGGCGAACCCGGCGGCAACGAGGGCGCCGGCCAAGGCATCGGGCACCCACAAGGAGTACCAGCGCCCGGGGAAGTCGTCCCCGGGCAGGGCCCGCCCGGCATAGGCGCCAGCGATCATCGAGAGGAGGATCGTGCCGCCCGGCACGAGCACGCGGGCCGCCTCGCCGAAAGCGTGCGGCGCTCGCTCCGGCGGCAGGTGGAGGTACGAGTGGTGGGCGAACACGCCGTCGAACGCCCATGCGCCGAACGGGAGCGCCTCGAGGTCGCCACGGACGAACGCGTGCGTGCGGCCCTCCACCGGGCCGGTCGGTCCCTGGCAGGCGATGTCCAAGAGGGCGGCGGCGGCGTCGAGCCCGACCGTGGGCGAGCCGAGCTGCTCGAGGTAGCGACCGGCGCCGCAACCGGCGTCGAGGACCACACCTGGTCCGACGCGCCGGCGAAGTCGCAGCCCCAGGTCGTCACGGGGCGCTGTGCGCCGCCTCGCCCACTCGGCGGCGTTCCGCTCGTAGATCTCCACCGTCGGGCGGTCCACCGCCGCATCTTCGCGCCCGGTCCGCCTCTCCGGCGTAGTGTCGGACCGTGCTCACCGAGGTCGCCGACGGCGTGTTCGTCCGCCAGAGCACCTTCTGCCGGAGCAATGCCACCGTTGTACGCGGCGACGAGGGCGCGCTCCTCGTGGACCCCGGCGTCGACGGACGGGACCTGGCCGACCTGGCCGACGACCTGGACCGCCTCGGCACCGGCGTGGTGCTCGGGTTCGCCACCCATCCCCATTGGGACCACGTGCTGTGGCACGAACGGTTCGGGACTCCTCGGCGGTTGGCCACCGCCGCCTGCGTCGGCGCCGCCCACGCCCTGCGGACGAGGCTCCAGGAGCGGGTGGCGGAGCTCGCCCCGGGCGTGGCGCCGTCGCTCGTCGGCCGCATCGTCCCGCTGCCCGCCGACGCCGCCACGCTTCCGTGGTCGGGGCCGGAGGTCCGCGTGTCGGAGCACCAGGCCCACGCGCCCGGCCATGCTGCCTTGCTGATCCCTGCCCGCGGAGTGCTCATCGCCGGAGACATGCTCTCCGACGTCGAGATCCCGCTCTTCGACCCCGACGGCGACGACCCCCTCGGGGACTACGCCCTCGCCATCGAGCAGCTGGCCGCGCTCTGCGCCGAGGGCGTCGCCACCCTGGTGCCGGGGCACGGCGCCGTGGCGGCCGGTGCCGAGATCGACGCCAGGATCGGGGCCGATCGGTCGTACGTCCGGGCCCTGCGGAGCGGCACCGACCCGCACGACCCCCGCGTCGACCCGGGTGCGTCGTACGGCAGCGACTGGCTTCCCGAGGCCCACGAGCGCAACATGGGGCTGGCTCGCAACCGGTGACCGACGGGGTGGCGATCGAAGCGGCCGGACGCGAGGTCGTCATCTCCCACCCCGAACGCGTCTACTTCCCTGCCCTCGGCGCGACGAAGCTGGAGCTGGCCGAGTACTACCTCGCGGTCGCCGACGCCCTGCTGCGCACCGCGGGCGGGCGCCCGGCGCTCCTCCAGCGGTTCCCCGAGGGGGCAGAGGGCAAGTCGTTCTTCCAGAAGCGGGTCCCGGCGGGGGCACCCGACTGGCTCGAGACGACGGTGGTCACCACGGTCAACGGCACCCCCTCCAACGCCCTCGTCGTCGCCGACATCGCGCATGTCGTGTGGGCCGTCAACCTCGGGTGCCTCGGGCTGCACCTGTGGCCCTACCGGGCATCCGACCCGACACACGCCGACGAGTTGCGTATCGACCTCGATCCCCAACCCGGCACCGGGTTCGACGACGCCCGCCGGGCTGCACGTGCCACCCATGCCCTCCTCGACGAGCTCGGCATCGCCGCATGGCCGAAGACCACCGGGAGCCGGGGCATCCATGTCTACGTCCGGTTGGAGCCGCGATGGGACTCCACCGCGGTGCGCGCCGCGGCGGTGGCGCTCGCCCGCGAGCTCGAGCGACGCCACCCCGATCTGCTCACCGCCCAGTGGTGGAAGGAAGAGCGGGGCGCCCGGGTGTTCGTGGACTTCAACCAGAACGCCCCGCACAAGACGGTCTTCGGCGCGTGGTTCGCCCGGCCCCGCTCGACCGGCCAGGTCTCGACGCCGTTCGCGTGGGAGGAGCTGCAGACGATCGACCCCGAGGCGCTGACCATCCGGACGGTGCCCGACCGGCTGCGCGCCGTCGGCGACCCATGGGCCCAGATCGCCGGCACGCCGCAGACCCTCGACCCGTTGCTGGAGCTGGCCGAGCACGACCGGAGGGCGGGCCTGCCCGACGCCCCTTGGCCCCCCGAGTACCCCAAGGCGCCGGACGAGCCCACGAGGGTCGCACCCAGCCGAGCCCGGAGGCGGGGCTGACCGACCGTCGGCGCGGCCTCGGCGCCGGTCCGGGTCCGGCTCGGCCCGCCGGCCATTCCCGAGGCGGCGACCTCCGGCCCGGGCAAGCGACCTCCACCTCACTACGATCGGGCGTGATGGCGCTCCCCGTCCCCCCGCCGGTCTCCCCCATGCTGGCGAAGCTCGTCCGCGAGCTGCCCGAGGGCGACGGGTACTCGTACGAGCCGAAGTGGGACGGCTTCCGCTGCATCGTCTTTCGGGACGGAGCGGACGTGGAGCTGGGCAGCCGCAACGAGCGCCCGCTCACCCGCTACTTCCCGGAGCTGGTGGAGCCGCTACGGCGCGCCCTCCCCGTCCGGGCGGTGGTCGACGGGGAGATCGTCATCGCCGGCCCCGACGGGCTCGACTTCGACGCGCTGACCCAACGCATCCACCCAGCGGCCTCCAGAGTCGCCCGGCTCGCGGCGGAGACGCCGGCGTCGTTCGTGGCCTTCGACCTCCTGGCCGTGGGTGATCGCGACCTGCGCGCCCAACCGTACGCCGAGCGTCGCGCCGAGCTGGAGGTGCTGCTCGCGCACGCTGCTCCCCCGGTGCACCTCACGCCGATGACCACCGACCCGCTTGTCGCTGCCGCCTGGTTCGAACGCTTCGAGGGAGCGGGCCTCGACGGCGTGGTGGCCAAGGCGGCCGACCTGCGCTACCGCGAGGGAGAGCGGGTCATGCTGAAGGTGAAGCACGAGCGGACGGCGGACTGCGTGGTCGCCGGCTTCCGGTGGCACAAGGAGGGCGGCGTCGTCGGGTCGCTGTTGCTCGGCCTGTACGACGAGGTCGGGACGTTGCACCATGTGGGGGTGGCGTCGGGGTTCAGCGCCGCCCGGCGCAAGGAATTCGTGGACGAGCTCGCCCCGCTGCGCGAGCACGCGCTCGAGGAGCACCCGTGGGGCGCATGGGCCGCGCACGCCGCCGACGGCCGCCGTGTGCCGGGGGCGCAGAGCCGGTGGAACGCCGGCAAGGACCTGAGCTGGGAGCCGCTCCGGGCGGAACGCGTGTGCGAGGTCGCCTACGACCATCTGCAGGGAGACCGGTTCCGCCACGCCAGCTCCTTCCGGCGCTGGCGTCCGGACCGCGAGCCGGCCTCCTGCACCTACGCCCAGCTGGAGAACCCCGTGCCGGCCGAGCTCGCCGCCGTGTTCGCCGCGGGAAGCTGAGGGCGCCGAGCCTCACGCCCGCCGGGCCGCGAGGGTGTCGGCCCGTGCGCCGAGGGCGGGGGCGCCGAGCGCGGCGGCCACGGCGCCGAACGTCTGGCCCGGCCCATGCCAGCGAAGATCGTCGACCGATGCCAGAAGCCCGGGCTCGATCCGCAGCGTCGCAAGCACCTTGAAGAGGTCCGCCAGCGATCGGGACGACGCCAGCGCTCCCGCCAGCCGATCGGCGCCCCTCACCGTCCGCCGCAGCGCCGCGTCCCAGTCGGCGACCGTGTCGGGGATCGACTCCAGGTGGCCGTAGCGCGCCAGGACGGCGGCGGCGGACCGCTGTCCCCAGCCCTTGATCCCCGGGAACCCGTCGGCGGCGTCGCCGACCAAGGCGAGCCAGTCGGGGATGGACGACGGCCCGACGCCGAACTTGGCCACGACCGCGCCCTCATCGATCACGATCCCGCGACGCCGGTCGAGCTGGACCACCCGCTCACCGGCCACGCACTGGCCCAGGTCCTTGTCGGGCGTGCAGACGACCACCCGGTCGACTCGCGAGTCGGGGGTGGCCACGGCCACCGCCGAGGCGAGGGCGTCGTCGGCCTCCAGCTCGACCATGGGCCACACGACGACGCCGAGCGCGCGGAGCGCGTCCTCGACGAGGTCGAACTGGCTGCGCAGGTCGTCGGGAACCAGCGCGCCGGTCTTGTACCCGGGCCACAGGTCGTTGCGGAACGACTCGATGACATGGTCGGTGGCGACGCCAACGTGCGTGGCCCCATCCTCCAAGAGCGAGAGGACCGACGTCACCACACCGCGTGCCGCCGCCCGGTCAGAAGCGTTCGGGGACCGGCCTTGGCCGTAGTAGTGGCGGAACAGCTCGTAGGTGCCGTCGACGAGGTGGACCTCCATGGCGCAAGCGTCCCACACCTGGGCCAATCCCACCGCGGGGCCGAATTGGGCACAACCCGAGGGCACAACTTCTCTGGCCCCTTCGTGAGCGGACGGCACCGGGCGATTGCGCCCCCCGGAGCCTTCGGACGGTGCGGCCCATGGACACCGCACCTCCTGCCCTACGACCCGGCGCGGGCTACATCCAGCGTGGCTGGGCGACGAGCCGATCGACGACTTCCGCGTCCGTCCCGATCCCGTCCAGTGCGGGTCGATGTCATGGGCGGCGACGGTCTTCGCCCCACGGTCGGGCAATGTCAGCCTGCGTCCGGCGATGAAGAAGAACTGCACACCGGGGCCCGCTGGCTGAGTCTCTCCATCAACGCTGCCACGGCCAACATCTCCGAGCGGTCCGAGTCGTCTGCCTCCGAGGCTGCGACCTCAGCAGCGATCTCGCGTCGACGTCGCAGTCGGCGGGCCGACATGAGCAGGGCAGACCTGATGGCATCGGACTGGCTGAGCCCCGTCGCCTCCAGTGCCCGCAAGGCGTGCTCCGGTTCATCGTCGAGGCGGACCGAGATGGCTCTCGCCATGGTCGCCAAGATGCTCGATCGGAACAGGGTCGAGTGGTTGGGGAGGCAGCATTCGTCGGCAAGTTGCAGGCATGGATGACCGCTGGCCGGGTTCACCGGCGAAGGCACTGCCGCCCGCAAGATCTCGCCTCGCCTCACTCCTCGGGCCAGACCGACACCGAGTCAACGAAGGCCTGGTCGTCTGCGCTGTGCTCAACCCCGAGCCGGGAGGCATCGTCCGCCCCGGTGAATCGAGGATCTCTCTCTCGGACGAGGGCGCCGGTGGCGGCGATGGCATCCTGGTCCCGCTTGCCCCCGGAGGTCCAAGGACGGTTCACTCAGTGTGCCGCCTGTTGGGCTCACCCTTGCCCGTTGCGATCAGTCGTCGCAGGCTGCCGTTGATGTAGAAGCTCCACGCGCTCGAGCACTTCTCGTAGCATTCGAAGGCAGGTACGAGCCCCAGGTGGGTAAAGCGCACCTCGGTCTGGACACCGCGCGGTACCACGTCGAAGATGACCTGGGTTCCGGTCCACTCATTGGGGTCTTCAGTAAAGCTGATCGACGCCTCGGTCACCCGCCAGCAGAGCCTCGCGTACGGAGAGAACTCGGTGATGTGTTGCTTGCTGAAATGGAGGTTCTCGTAGCGATACGTGAACTCGGCATCGAGCTTGTCCGTCGTTCCATCGATCTCGCCCGACCACCAAGCGCGCACGTCCGCGATGGCGGTGAAGGCCTCCTCCGGACTCTGGTCGACCAGGAAGGCAGTGGAGAAGCTGGTCATGGGTCAGGCCCCCAATCTGATTGCATCACGAAACCGCTGCACTGTAGCGCAGGTGGTTGCATGATGCAACCTGACTCTGCTAACCTGCGGCGGTGCTGGGAAGTCGCTACGAGGGTCAGGTCTGTTCTGCCGCCCGCTCGCTCGAGCTCGTCGGCGAGCGCTGGAGCCTTCTGATCGTCAGGGACGCGCTCTTTGCAGGTGCAACCCGCTTCAGCGAATTCCTTCGTCGGCTCGGGCTCGCAAGGAACATCCTTTCCGCCCGACTCGAAGGATTCGTCGAGACCGGGATCATGGAGCGCGCCGTTCGGGAAGGGTCGGCCTACGAGGAGTACCACCTGACCGAAAAGGGGCGAGACCTCGCCCCGGTGATCGTCGCCCTCACGAAGTGGGGGGACCGCTGGGCAGCACCGAAGGGCCCTCCGATTCTCTACCGCCACCTCGGCTGCCGCGGAGAAGTCCTCCAGCGGCTCGTATGCGCTCAATGCTCGGCGGTGATCGACCACGACGAGCTCGGGGTCGAGATCGGGCCCGGCATGCCTGGCGTTGCGTGACGAAGGAAGCGAACGCCATGGAGGATGCCGACGGTCTTCGCGTACCGGGCCTGGGAACGGCGGCATGGCCGGCGCCAACTCCGTGGGCACCAGAAGATGGGCGGCGTGGGATGCGGAGTCGTTGAGGTTCCAATGGGACAGAGACATGATGCGCGGACGGCTTTCGAAGACGACAACCTCTTCGTGCGGCTCGCTCCCGTCCTCAACGTTCGCGACCTGGCTGCAGAGCGCGCCTTCTATGAGTGCCTGGGGCTCAGGGTCAGCTATGAGGGCAACGAGTACCCCGACTTCATTGCGTTTGCTGCTGGGGATCTGGAGTTCGGCATTCAGCGCGCTGCGGTTCGGAACGACCCCCCAAGCGTGTTGACCTGGCAGCTCGTCGTGTCCGACGTCGACGCGGTACTGGAACGGTGTCGCGAGGCGGGCTTGCCCCACGAGGTGGAGCAGAACGACCCGGCCCCGGGATGGAGCTATCGGCGAGTCATCCTCGAGACCCCGAGTGGCTATCGACTGGCGCTCGAAGGCATGAACGAGCCCTCGGGCGGCTGACGTACGCCGCTTCTGGCACAAGCTCCTGGTCACCGCACGGCCCGTGTGGCGGGACGTTTCGTTCATCCACGCTGGCGGTTGCCGCGGTCTACGCCTCGGCGGGTCTCATCGCCACCTCGGGTCTGAGTGAGATCGACGACCGCAACGTCGTGCAGGTGGCGACCAAGACGCCGAGGACTGCGTCCGGACCGTTCGCTTCTACGAAGCCCTCCTCCCACGTGCACTCGCAGGTGCGACAATCGCGGGGTGCTCAAGGCTGCGCTCAACGGCAACCGGGCGCCCGGCAGCCATCCAGCTGTGCCACTCACGCTCCCAGATCTCGTCGCGGACGGGCTCAGCTGCGTCCGCGCGGGCGCCGCTGCTCTCCACGTTCATCCAAGGTCACCGAGCTCCGGACTCGAGACGCTCGACCCGGCAGTGGTCGACGAGACGGTGCTCAGAGTCCGTGCGGGGGCGGGGGTGCCCGTCGGCGTCAGCACCGGCGCGTGGATCGAGCCTGACCTGGCGAGACGCGCCGAGGCGATCTCCTCCTGGCGTGAGCCGGACATGGCGTCGGTCAACTTCAACGAAGACGGCGCAGCGCTGGTCGCCGAGGCGCTCCTGAGGGGAGGGGTCGGCGTGGAGGCAGGCATCTGGAGCATTGCGGACGCAGAGCGTCTTGCGGTCAGCGGCCTTCCCGGTCGGCTTCTGCGGGTGCTCATAGAGATCGTGCACCCAACGGAGGACCCGGTCGGTGAAGCGATGGAGATCGAGGCGGCGCTCGCGCGACTCGGTGTCCATGATCCAGTGCTTGTCCATGGTGAGGACGCAGCCACCTGGCCGGTGTTGCGCCACGGTCTTGCGCATGGGCTCGACATCCGTATCGGTCTTGAAGACAGCCTCTACCTTGCAGACGGCACCATGGCCGGGTCGAACGCCGCCATGGTCCACGCTGCCTGTGATCTGATGACGGCGGAAACTCCGAGCAGTTCTTGACACGTGCGGCACTGCCGGCGGTCAGGGGCACAGAGCCGAGCATCGGCCCGTGGCGGTCTTGTCCATGCTTCGTTCGCCAGATGCGACCAGCTCCGCTTCATAGCTGGTGAGCAGTTGCTTCGACGACGGGGATCTGCCTCGGTCTCCGAGGTGGCCGCCACCGACACCGCTCTGCGGTTTGTCCTCGACCTCTGAGCGTCAATCCTCGCCGCACGTCGCGACTTCGTCGCCCCTGTGACACGCGCCAGTCCCGCGCGCCCAACCGGCGGTCGGTGCGAGGTCGACGTCGTCCCGAGGGCGTTGACAGGGGCGAGGCCAGGCTGAGGGTGCTTGTCCGAACCGAATGCGTCCGACGTCCGGTATGATGGTTGGTATGACGTCGTCAAAGGCCAAGATCGCCGTCAGCCTGCCTCCGCCCCTCGTTGATGCGGCCCGGGCTGCCGTCGCCGGAGGGCGGGCTCCCAACGTCTCCGCCTACGTTGCCCACGCGCTCGAAGAGCAAATCAAGCTCGACGACCTCGACGCGCTCCTCGAGGAGCTGCTCGAACAGAGCGGTGGACCCCTGACCGACTCCGAGCGCGACCGGATTGATGGCGAGGCCGGATGGCGGTAGGGATCACCCTCGACGCCGGAGCGTTGGTCGCGTTCGAGCGCGGGCAACGACGGGCGGTGTCGCTCGTCGCGCGAGCGCGAGAGCGCGGCGAACAGGTGTCCATTCCCGCTGGCGTGGTCGGTCAGGTATGGCGAGATGGGCGGCGCCAAGCCAATCTTGCCCGGCTTCTTGGATCGGACTCCTGTGACATCGTCGATTTGGACGATCATGGCGCTCGTGCCGCGGGGCAGCTCCTGGGTGTCTCTGGGGGCAATGACGTGATCGACGCCACGGTGGTTCTCTGCGCCCGATCTCGCAACCACCGGATCGCAACGAGTGACCCCGACGACATACGCCGTCTCGACCCACACTCCGAGCTTGTGATCATGTGATCCGAGCTGAGGGCACACCACGGCACCGTTTGCAAGGCGATCGACCGGTAGCGCCGCGACCCGGCGGTATGTCGCGATCCGAACGGGAGCGTCGTCTGAGATTCGGGGGCAGCTTTGAAGGAGCCGGAGCCGGCGGCTGGCTCCCACCGGAGCTCGGTCGGTCGGTCGCCGACGCGGGGTAACTTCGGACGCCGTGTCGATCTCCCCTCATGTCGCACAACTTCGGGCACTTGTTGGCACCCGATTGCTGCAGCTGCCCAGCGTTGCCGTCCTACCTGCCGACCCCTCGGGAAGAATTCTTCTCGTGCGCCATGCGGACACGGGCGCGTGGGGAATCCTGGGCGGCGCGATCGAGCTCGACGAAGCGCCGGAGCAGGCGGCCATCCGCGAAACGCTTGAAGAGGTTGGAGTCCGTCCCGTCATCACCCGGCTCATCGGCGCATTCAGTGGTCCGGAGTATCGGGTGGAGTACCCCAACGGCGACCAGGCTTCATACGTCGTGATCACGTACGAGGCACGGCTTGATGTGATGAAGGAGCGCCTCGCCGCTCCCGCGTGACGAACCTCGGTGCTGAAGCCGGGGTCGGCGCCGGTTCCAAGGGGAAGCCCGATGGCGCGCAGGCCGCAGGAACGCAGCGAGGTCCGCC